>CAZANT010000351.1:0-2760 GCA_964486575.1 uncultured Burkholderiaceae bacterium
GGCGCGACCCGCTGGTGCACGACCGCATCGGCGTGGCGATCGCCCGCTTCCTGGCCAAAGACGGCGAGGCCACCATCGCGGCAGCACCCACATGGCAGCTGCCCACCTTGCTCATGTATGCCGGCGACGATCGGCTGGTGAATCCCCAAGGGAGCCGCCGCTTTGCCGCTGCAGCGCCTGGCGAGGTGGTCACCACCGCGCCGTTCGAGGCGATGTACCACGAACTGTTCCACGAGCCCGACCGGGCGCAGGTGCTGGCGCGTCTGCGGGGCTGGCTGGACGCCCGCTGGTCAGCCTGAGGCCTTGCGGCGCTGCCGCGCAAGCCAAACCAGCAGCAAACCCGTCAGCAGCACCGGAACGATGGAACCGAGGTTGAGCCAAGTCCAGCCTTGGGTAGTGACAAGCACGCCAGAAGAGAGTGAGCTCAGGGCCAGGGTGGCGAACACGCAGAAGTTGAGCACGCCCTGCGCTTTGTCGCGCTCCTCGGGCCGGTAGGCGGAGAGCGCCAGGGTGGTGCTGCCGGTGAACAGGAAGTTCCAGCCCACGCCCAGCGCAAACAGCGCCCCCAGGAACTGCAGCAAGTCCACACCGCTGAGTGCAACGCCGATGCAAACCGCGTTCAGCAACACGCCCACGCCCATGATGGGCAGCGCGCCAAAGCGCTTGATCAGGTGGCCGGTGAAGAAGCCCGGCGCGAACATGCCAATCACGTGCCATTCCAGCACCAGCGCGGCGTCGGAGAACGGCAGGCTGCACTGCTGCATCGCGATGGGCGTGGCCGCCATCAGCAAGTTCATCACGCCATAGCTCAGGGCACCGGCAGCCGCAGCCACAATGAACACGGGCTGCCGCACGATCTCCGCCAGCGGCCGACCGCCCTGTCTTTTTTCAACCTGTGGCACTGGCGGGAAATGGATGAACGCCATCAGCCCCATGGCCATCAGCGCCACGCCTGCCAGTGCGATGTAGGCACCGGCGAAAGGCACGGCCAGCACGGTGCGGGTAGCCGAGGCGAGGTTGGGCCCCGCCACCGCACCAATCAGGCCGCCCGCCATCACCAGCGACACCGCTTTTTCCCGCCAGGCGGGCGCGCTGAGTTCGGCCGCGGCGAAGCGGTAGAGCTGGGCGTTGGCGTTGTAGTACCCGGCCACCACGGTGGCAAAACACAGCAGCCAGAACTGCCGGGTGAGCGCCGCGTAGGCACACAGCAAGGCCGACAGCAGCGCCACCAGCAGTCCGAGCTGGAACGAGGCCTTGCGCCCAAAGCGCGCCTGCGTGTGCGCCACCAGCGCAGTGCTGAGTGCGCCACCCACCACGTAGCCCATCACCGGCAAGGTGGCCATCCAGCCCAGCGGCGCCAGCGCCAAACCCACCAGGCCATTGATGGCGATGAAGGTGACGTTGTTGGTGAGGAACAGCCCTTGGCAGAGCGTGAGCAGCCAGAGGTTTTTGTTCACAAGGTCAGCGCAACCAGCGCGGCCAGGGGGGCGGTTTCGGCGCGCAACACGCGGGGGCCCAGCGTGACCGGGGTGAAGCCTGCGGCGATGGCGGCGTCCTCTTCGGTGGGGCTCAGACCGCCTTCGGGGCCCGACAAAAAGCTGACCGCCTGGGCGCTGTCGGGCGCGGCCATGCGGCAGGCAGCGGTGCCGGGCCGCAGCGACAGCAGCAGGCGGCGGGTGGTGCTGTCGTGCTGGGCCAGCCAGTCGGCGAGGCTGCGCACCGCATGCACCGCCGGCACGCGGTTGCGGCCCGATTGTTCGCACGCGGCCACGGCCACTGCCTGCCAGTGGTCCCGTTTTTTCTGCGCCCGCTCGCCACTCAGGCGCAGCACGCTGCGCTCGGTGACCAGCGGCTGGATGCTGGCCACGCCGAGTTCGGTGGCTTTTTCCATCAGCCAGTCCATGCGGTCGTTGGCGGGCATACCCAGGACCAGGTGCACCGCCCTGGGCGCCTCACGGTCCAGCGCGTGGTGAGCGCCGACCAAGACCCGCACGTCGCTGCGGCCCATGTGCTCGACGGTGGCCTCGAACTCGCCGCCGATGTCACTGCCAAACAGGGTGATGTGCCCGCCGGGTTGCAGGCGAAGTACCTGCACATGCCGGGCCGCACCCGGGGGCAGGTCGATCACGCTACCGGTGGACAGCGGCAGCGCGCAGTGGATGCGGGGACGGGCCATGATGCTCTTATTGTTATAGCTGTATCGCTAGTTTCTGCAAGGGCTTAGCGCCAATTTGGCTTGAACTTTGCCAGATGGTGCCCGCCAAGCAATCCACCGGGGCCTCACACCCGGCCAAAGGCGTAGCCGCTGACCGGTGCCACGCCTTCCAGCGTGTCGATCAAGCGCATGAAGGGCAGCAACTCGCGGTAACGCCCGGCGGTGGCGCGGATGTAGCCGATGAAGCGCGGCGCGTCGGCCAGGTACTTGGGCTTGCCGTCTCGCAGGGTGATACGGGCGAAGATGCCGGCCACCTTCAGGTGGCGCTGCAGGCCCATCCACTCGACCTGGCGGTAGAACTCGCCAAAGTCGCTGTCCACTGGCAGGCCGGCCTTGCTGGCCTTTTGCCAGTAGCGCACCGTCACATCGAGCACGAAGTCTTCGCCCCAGCTGAGGAAGGCGTCGCGCATCAGGCTGGCGATGTCGTAGCTGATGGGGCCATAGACGGCGTCCTGGAAGTCGAGCACGCCGAGCGGCTGGCCCGCGCCGCCGGGGTTCACCATCAGGTTGCGGGGCATGAAGTCGCGGTGCACGTAGACGCTGGG
>CAZANT010000352.1:0-2755 GCA_964486575.1 uncultured Burkholderiaceae bacterium
GGGCGTTGCAGCGGAAGTCGAAGGTGCAGGGCAGGTCTGGCGTCAGCACCAGCACACCGGCATCGGCCAGTGCCTGCGCATGGTCCGCCAACGTGCGTCGGCTGCGCGTGAAGCCGTGCGAGAGGATGGCGGCGCCGCGCAGCGGGCCAGCGGCGGGATAGACGTCCAGCGTGACACGGTGGCCGTCGAATTCGTGCACCTTCGTCTGCACAGGCGACGCCGCCGCGGGCCCGAGCGGGTTGGCCATCGCGACCATCACCGCAATCGCGCCCACCAGCGCGGTCCAGAAATTGCGAGCGTGATGCATCGGCGTTTTCATCCGCACATTGTCGGCGGCGGCACGTTGGCGCGCCAGATGGGCGTCGGTGCCTGGGCATCGGCAGCATCGCCACCAGGATCCCCTGATCGATACTTGTGGACAGGCCGCGCCCCTGCGCAACGGTTTTTCCCGCTCTCAGCTTGATGGAACCCCAGTATGTCCACTGCGCCAATCCTGCCTTCCCATGTCCGCATCGTCATCGTGGGCGGTGGCGTCATCGGCACCAGCATTGCCTACCATCTGGCCAAGTTGGGCTGCAGTGATGTGGTGCTGCTGGAGCGCGATCAACTCACCTCGGGCACCACCTGGCACGCGGCGGGGCTCATCACCGGCGCAGGCATGTCCCATGAGACCCTGCTTTGGGCCCAGCAATTCACCCGCCGCCTTTACGAAAACCTGGAAGCCGAGACGGGGCTGGCCACCGGGTTCAAACGCATCGGCCATCTGCACCTGGCCACCAACGCCACGCGCCGCGAGTCCCAGCGGCGCGAGATGAACTTCTGCCGCTCGCAAGGGGTGGAAAAGTTCGAGGTGGGACCCCGAGACATTCAGGCGCTGTTCCCGCTGATCGACACCGCTGGCGTGCTCTCCGCCATCTACACCCCCTCGGACGGGCGGGCCAACCCGGTGGATGTCACCATGTCGCTGGCCAAGGGGGCACGCATGCAGGGTGTTCGAATCTTCGAGCAGGTGGCCGTCACCGACTTTCTGGTCCGGCAACAGCGTGTGGTGGGTGTGCAGACCAGTCACGGCAACATCGGGGCGGAGGTTGTGGTGCTGGCGGCTGGCATGTGGTCGCGCCAGCTGGCGGCCAAGCTGGGCGTGTCCGTCCCGCTGCAGGCGGCCGAGCATTACTACTTGCTCACCGAGCCGATTCCCGGTGCCCACCCTGACATGCCCGTGGTGGAAGACCCGGCCACCTACACCTATGTGCGCGAGGAAGGGGGCGGCCTTTTGTTCGGGCTCTTCGAGCCCCAGGGCGCGAGCTGGAACCTCGATGGCATCCCCGCCGATGCCAGTTTTTCCCACCTGCCCCCGGATTGGGAACGCATGACGCCGTTTCTCGAAGACGGTTTCCGGCGCTACCCGGTGATGAACACGGCCGGCATCAAGACCTTCTTCTGCGGGCCAGAGAGTTTCACGCCCGACGGCGGCTTCCTGATGGGGGAGAGCCCTGAGGTGGGTGGCCTGTTTGTGGCCAGTGGCCTGAACTCGCTGGGCATCCTCATGGCCGGCGGCATGGGGCAACTCATGGCCGAACAGATCCTGTACGGCAACGCCTCGCAGGACATGACGGGTCTGGCGCTCTCGCGCACGGCGCCGCACGAGTCGGTGCGCAGCTTCCTGGCGGAGCGCATCCCGCAGGCGTTGGGCTATGGCTTCTCGCATGGGGTTTTGCCCCACTTCAAACACAAGACGGCGCGCCAGGTGCGGCGCTTGGCGTTGCATGACAGGTACGAATCAAACGGCGCCTACTTTGTCAGCCTGAGTGGCTGGGAAACGCCCAACTGGTTTGCACCTCATTCGGAAATGCCAGCCGTTGAATACCGCTACGAACGCCAGCCCTGGTTTCATCGGGTGGAGGCCGAGCACCGTGCCACCCGGGAAGCGGTGGCCTTGTTCGACAAGTCCTTCATGGGCAAATTCCTGGTGCAGGGCGCAGATGCCGAACAAGTGCTCAACCGCGTCAGCGCCAACTCGGTGTCGGTGCCAGTGGGGCGCAACATCTACACACAGTGGCTCAATGCGCAGGGCGGCATCGTCTCCGATCTCACGATCACCCGCGTGGACGAGCAGAGCTTCATGCTGCTGACCGGCGATGTGCTGCAGCGATTCACCCCCGGATGGCTGCGCCAGCACACCTTGACCGGCGAACACTGCACCGTGGTCGATGTGACGTCGGCCTACACGTTGCTGAGCTTGCAGGGACCGCAGTCACGCGGGTTGCTGCAGTCCCTCACAGGTGCCGATCTGTCCACCGAACGCGTGCCGTTTCGCGGCAGTTGCGAGGTGGAACTGGGCTTTGCGCGTTTTCGTTTGCTGCGCGTGACCTACATGGGTGAACTGGGCTACGAACTCTACATTCCCACCGAATACAGCCACACCGTGTACGACGCGCTGCTGGAAGGCAGCAGGCGCCTGGGGCGCCCGCTGGTGCACGCTGGCCTGATGGCGCTGGAGAGCTTGCGTCTGGAGAAGGGGTACCGCGACTTTGCGGTGGACATTGACAACACCGACACGCCGCTGGAGGCAGGGCTGGGTTTTGTGGTGGACTTTGACAAGGGCGACTTCATCGGGCGTGAGGCCCTGCTGGCCCAGAAGTCCAACGGCCCTCTGAAAAAGCGACTGGTGCAATTCCTGCTGCAGGAGCCAGAGCCACTGCTGTACGGCCAGGAACCCATCCTGTGTGATGGCCACTACTGCGGCTACATCCGC
>CAZANT010000353.1:0-2748 GCA_964486575.1 uncultured Burkholderiaceae bacterium
GGCAATCAGTTTTTCGAGCGCGTCGGTGTCCACGCCCTGGCCGGCATCACCAGACAACAAGGGTGCGCTGATGAGTTGCGCGCCGTACAACCGGAAGCACTGGATGGTGGCGAGGAAGGTCGGTCCTTCCACGATCACTTTGTCGCCTGGGCTGATGAGGGTCTTGCCCAGCAAATCGAGCGCTTGCTGGCTGCCAGTGGTGACGATCAGGCCTTCGGGCGCAATCCAGGCGCCCTTGGCTTCCATGAAGGCGCTGATCTGCTCGCGCAGTGGCTGGTAGCCCTCGGTCGCGCCGTACTGCAGCGCGGCGCCAGGTTCTTCGGCCAGGGCTCTGGTGCTGGCCTCGCGGATGCCCTCCACATCGAACATGGCAGCGTCGGGAAAGCCGCCCGCGAAACTGACGATGCCGGGCTTGCCGAGCAGCTTGAAAAGCTCACGGATCGCGGAAGTTTCAATCTGGTCCAGGCGGGAGGCGAATTGCATGGGAACATGTCCAAAAAGTTCAGGCGAATATGCTACTTTTTCAATAGCATTATCGTGATATTTTACAAGGGCTTGGGGCCGATTTGATTCAAAACTTCTCTTGCGGGCCGCTCAGGGGGCCTGCACTGGCAGGGGTTTGCCCACCGCGCTGGACGGCGGGGGCAGACCCAGCCAGCGCGCCAGCGTGGGGGCAAGGTCGGCCACTTCCACCCGCGTGTCGTGCTGCTGCGGCCGGGCCCAGCGCGGACCGTAGAACGCCATGGGCACATGGGTGTCGTAGGGGTGGGGTGAGCCATGGGTGGCCGCGTAGCCGGTGCCCACCATCCAGTTGGGCGCGATGGTGATCTGCACGTCGCCCGACACATCGGGGTGCCAGGCGCGGCGCATGGCCGCAAAATATGGCGCGTCGCCGGGGCTGCCACTTTGAAGCTCGGTGCGGGTGTACGCGGCGGCTATTCCTGGCTGCGCCACCACGGCGCGGCGCGCGGCTTCGGTGACCACCGTGAGCGGGTAACCGGACTCGGCCACCAGCGTGCGGTTGACCAGCAGGCTGGAGCCCGACAGGCTGACCCATTCGCCCGGGCCAAACTGCGGCGTGAGCGCCCCGTTGACTGCCGCCAGCAGCGCACTCAGACGGATGCGCCCGTTGGGCTGGCCCTGTTGGGCCAGGAACTCGGGGGCGGGCATGAAGCCGTGGTCGGCGGTCAGCACGGCCACGTAGTTCTCACGCCCAACCCGCTCGTCCAGGTCTTTGAAGAAGGCCGCGAACAAGCGGTCGAGCTGCAGCAGGTGGTCGTGCGAAATGCGCGACTCGGCGCCAAAAGCGTGGTTCACGTAGTCGTGCCCCGAGAGACTGATGGACAGGATGTCGGGCACGTCGTCTTGGCCCAGTTGCTCGCCGTCAATGGCGGCACGGGCAAAGTCCAGTGCCAGCGCGTCGCCAAACGGGCTGCGCAGCAAGGCGCCGTAATACACCAGGCCGGGCACTTCGTCATCGGGCGCGTTCATGGCCATGGGGAGGCTGCCGCCTTTGGCAAACCAAGTTTGCCGATCAGGCAGCGAACGGGCATAGGCCGACTCGGGCAGCAGCGGTGTCCACTCGGTTTTGAAGTAACGGTCCGCCGGCTTTGAGGCGTGGAATTCGGTCACCCACGCAGGGTGGTCTGGCATGTAGTGGCTGCTGGACGCAAACTGCCCGGTGCTGGCCATGTACATGTAGGCGGTGCCCTGGCGCCCGGCCGGCAGAATTGCGCCCCGGTCTTTGCCAGAAATAGCCACTACCTTGGCGCTGCGGTTGAACCGGCGCAACACGTCGCCCACGGTTTCGGCCCGCAGGTTCCTGGGACTGGTGCCATCCAGCGGTTGGGTGGGGTGTCCAATGTATCGGGCGCCCGGGTCGCTGGTGCAGTACACCGGTGTGCGGGTGATCGGGTCGCGCCAGTCGTTGCCAATGATGCCGGTACGGTCTGGGTAGGCGCCGGTCAGCAGGGTGGCGTGGCCCGCGCCGGTGACCGTGAAGGCGTGGCCATAGTGCGCGTTGGCGAACCAGGTGCCTTGGTCCAGGAAGCGGGCCAGGCCATCGGGCACGAGTTGGTCGCGGTAAGCCAGCACCTGCCTCTGGGGCAGGCCGTCCACCACCAGCAGCACCACGAGTTTGGGCGGGGTGGCTGGGGGCAGGGTCGAGGGGTCGGGCCGGGTGCTGCAGCCTGCCAGCCATGCCGCCAGCATTAGCCCGGCCAGGGGCAACAAGGACTTTCTGGATCTCATGGCCCGATGGTAGCCAAGATGCCGCGACAATGGCAGCGCCAGCCACCGAAGCCCGTGCCCGGCCTCCATTCGGAACCCACGCCACCGCGCCCGCCATGAAACGCGAACACATCGAACCTTTTTTTGCCACGCTGAAAGCGGCCAACCCGCAGCCCAACACCGAGTTGGAGTACACCACCGTGTTTGAGCTGCTGGCCGCCGTGTTGCTGAGCGCCCAAGCCACCGACGTGGGCGTGAACAAAGCCACCCGGCGGTTGTTCCCGGTGGCGGGCACGCCACAAAAGATTTTGGCGCTGGGGCTGGCCGGGCTGGAAGAGCACATCAAGACCATTGGCCTGTTCCGCAGCAAAGCCAAGCACCTGCTGGAAACCTGCCGCATCCTGGTGGAACAGCACGGCGGCAAGGTGCCCAGAAACCGCGAGGCACTCGAAGCCCTGCCTGGTGTGGGCCGCAAAACCGCCAACGTGGTGCTGAACGTGGCCTTTGGCGAACCCACCA
>CAZANT010000354.1:0-2744 GCA_964486575.1 uncultured Burkholderiaceae bacterium
CCTGCGCGAGGTCAACCAGCCGGGCCAATTCGTCGTTGGCGAGCGCAAACTTCTCGCGCAGCGCAGCCACCACTGCCTGCCGCTCGGCCACACCAAGGGCTGGGTCAGCCCTCATCACCTCCACCAACAGGACCGCCGTGGCAAGTTGCAAGCTATGGGCTGTGTCGCCAGGCCCGGCCCGACCGGCAGCTGGCATGACCGCCTCAAACCAAGCTTTCAAGGTGTTGAGCATGACCCGCCGCTCAGTCGGCCGCCCGACGCTCCGACCGAAGCCAGGTGTAGGACACCCCCAAGCCCGCGCTGGCACCTGTTTTCTGGCGCACCAACGGACTGTTGTCGTTGGCCGCACCGGCCACGGTGTCGACCCGTACGAAGGTGAAAAAGCTCCAGTCGGGCGTGATCGGGCGCGAGGCCGAGGCGCCAAGGCGCCACGCGATCAGGCCGGACTTGGCCTCGTAAGCAGGCCGGGCTGCGGTGGCGAACACCGGTGCCACGCCGTAAAAAGTGTCATTGAGCTTGCGGTTACCGGCCACCAGGCCACCGCGCGCACTCCAGCTCCAGCCGTTGGACGTGTTGCGCGACAACACCAGTTCAGGCTCAAACGCGAGGCCGCGCTGCGACAAGCTGTCGCTCAGGTCAAACACGGCGCGCAACGGGAAATTCGCCTGCCACTTGGCACCGGCCGGGCCATCGCCGAGCTGCCATTTCACACGCGGGCCCGCCTCCACCAGCGTGCCCAGCGTGGGCATGCCACGCCGTGCGTCAAGTTGGCGCGAGCTGGAGCCGAGCGAGGCAGCCACGCCCAGGTCCACCTCAACCGTGGGCGTTTTGACGGCACGAACGCCGAGCGTTTCACCATCCGCGCGAAGAATGGGCCCGCGGTAAAGAAAAAATGGCAACGCCAAAGCGCGGTTGACCTGTTGGTCGGAGCCAGGGTAAGCCTGTTGCGACACCCCCAGCGCCACACCACCCAGTTCCCACAGCGGTTTGCTGGCGGCGGGGGCTTGCGCTGACGCCGTACCGGCTGCCAACAGGCAGGCCAACGCGGCCGTGTGCACTTGGAACAGTTGACGCATCAGATCACTCCGTTGATTGGGTTTGCAGTGTAGGGGCAGATACGCACGACGGTGTGACCTTCAGCGCAGTTCCAGCAGCAGCTGGTCGGTGGCGGTGTTGCAGTCGCGCAGGCCACGCTGACAACGCAGGGCAATGTCGGCCAGGTCCACCGCCACCGGGCTCAAACCAGGCCGGTGCACCTGCAATTGGCCCGGAGCGGATTGCTCCACGCGGTAGGTCGGGTACTGCTCGGTGATCTTGCGGGAGACCAGCGAGTCCCATGAGAGTGGGCGGTCGTTGCAGCCGGCCAACGCCCACAGCACGCCCAGGGCAAGCCAGCGGGACACAGCTCAGAATGTGCCCGGAAAGGCACCGCCGTCGGCCAACACATTCTGGCCGGTGATGTAGGCCGCGTGGGTGCTGCACAGGAAGGCGCAGATGGCGCCGAATTCTTCGGCCGTCCCAAAGCGCTGGGCAGGGATGTTTTTGCGACGGGCGGCCATGACTGCATCTAGGCTCTGGCCGGTTTTGGTGGCCGCGCCTTGCATGGTGCCGCGCAGTCGATCGGTATCGAAGGCCCCCGGCAGCAGGTTGTTGAGGGTCACGCCCTGGGCCGCCAGCGGGCTGCGCGCGACACCCGCGACGAAGCCGGTGAGGCCGCTGCGGGCGCCGTTGGACAAACCCAGGATGTCGATCGGCGCCTTCACTGAACTCGACGTGATGTTGACAATGCGGCCGAAGCCGCGCGCGGCCATGCCATCCACCGTGGCCTTAATGAGTTCGATGGGGGTGAGCATGTTGGCATCCACCGCTTGGAGCCAGGCCTCGCGGTCCCACTGGCGGAAATCGCCGGGGGGTGGGCCACCGGCGTTGGTAATGACAATGTCAAAGTCACGCCCGGGCCCTTGAGGCACCGCCCAAACCGCCGCGCGCCCTGCCTCGGTGGTGATGTCGGCAGCCACCGGCAGCACCTGTACCCCAGGTGCGGCGAGCCGCAGCTTGGCCACCGCCTGGTCAAGGGCTTCGGCCCCGCGGGCCACCACCACCACATTCACACCCTCGCGGACCAGCGCCAGCGCACAGCCATGGCCCAAGCCCTTGCTCGCGCCACCGACCAGCGCCCATTTGCCTGCAATACCCAAGTCCATCGTCGTCTCCCTAGCGCCTGAATTTCGTCACCACAAACACGCCGCCCAGCACCAGCACCGTGCCGGCCACCACCCAGGCGTTGAGCCGTTCGTCCAACAGCCACACGCCCATGAGGATGGTGGACATCGGACCGATCATGCCGGTTTGGGCGGCCAGCCCGGCGCCAATGCGCTCGATGGCCATCATCACCATCAGCACCGGCACGGCAGTGCAAAGCGTGGCATTCAGCAGCGACAGCCAGATCACCTCGGGCGCGACCACCGCAGCGCTGATTGGCCGCAGCAGCACAAACTGCAATAGGCACAGCAGACAGGCCACGCTGGTGGCCAACCCCACCAGCCGCAGCGACCCCAAGCGGGGCACCAACTCACCGCTTTGCGTGAGGTAGATGGCATAACTCACCGCGCTGCCAAACACCAGCAGCGTGCCCAGCGCCACCTCGCTGCCCTCCAGACTCACCTCGTGGGCAAACACCAGCAACACACCGGCGTAGCTGATGGCCATGGCCAGCGCCTGCACCGCACCCACCTTGCGCTTGT
>CAZANT010000355.1:0-2724 GCA_964486575.1 uncultured Burkholderiaceae bacterium
GGCGACATGATGCTGCCGCGCATTTCCACCAACGTGAGCACCTACGACATTGAGCCCGAGTCCAACCCGCTGAAGCAGTTCCTGGAATCCATCGACAAGTTCGCGCCACTGCCGGCGGACACACTGACCCTGCCCTCACACGGCAAACCATTCACAGGCCTGCACGCCCGAATCCGCCAGTTGCATGACCACCACCGTGACCGCTTGGCCGAGGTGCTGGAAGCCTGCAGCGAGAAGCCCCACAGCGGCCACGAAATCGTGCCCATCATGTTCAAACGGGCCTTGGATGTGCACCAGACCACCTTTGCGCTGGGCGAAGCGGTTGCCCACCTGCATGCCCTCTGGTACCGGGGAGAGCTGACGCGGTCGCGCGACGCGAGCGGCGTCTACCGCTTTAGCGCGGCGTGAGGGTGCCGGCGTTCAATCCCATCGCGGCACCACCGCCGACTTGAGCTCGGACCGCAGCGCCGCGTAGTCGGGCATTACTCGGCCCACCGTGGCCCAAAAACGCGGGCTGTGGTCCATCACCCGCAGGTGGGCAAGTTCGTGCACCACCACATAGTCGATCACCGCCGGCCGGCAGTGCACCAGCCGCCAATTGAGGCGGATGTTGCCACTGCTGCTGGCGCTGCCCCAGCGGGTAGCGGCGTTACTCAGCGCCAGCTTGTGCCACTGGACGCCCAGCTGAGGCGCATAGTGGCGCAGGCGGGCTTCGAAGTGCAAGCGTGCCTGGCGCTGCAGCCAGGTTTGTGTGACTTGGCCGATCTGGGCAGGTGTGGTGTGTTCGGGCAACGCGAGGCGCAGCGTGCCGCTGTCTTCGTCGACGACCGCTGCGCCGCGGGTCGCTGCGGGGTCCAGCCGCACGGTGAGCGGCTGACCCATAAAGGGCAACACAGTGCCATCGCGCCACACCAATTTGGCCTCGGCGACGGACTGCTGGCGGCTGGCCATTTCAGCCAGCTTGCGCACCACCCAGCCCGCCTTGTCCTGCAGCGCGGCGTCCACCTCGTACAAGGGCGTGCGCGGGGGCGCGCTGACCTGCAGGCCCTCGGTGGTGATGGTGAAGCCAATCGTGCGCCGCCGGGCGCGGCGAAACAGGTAGGCCACCGCCGTTCCACCCAACACCGCCTCGCGATTGGCGTGGGGGTGGCGGTAGAGTCGGGATGCACCTCCGCTTGCTATATTTTCAATAGCAACATCACTATAATCCAATTGGGCTTGAGGCAAATTTGGTTTGGAATCAGCCATTGGACGGCGTCCCACCGGCGTTTTCCGGTCTGCGGGCGGGCCGGGGTTGGACTGCGGCGACGGCGCGCTTTGCCCCAAGCTCAGGAAGTCGAAGGCCAGCTGGAGCAGGTGGCGCATGGCCGGTGTGGGCTGTTTGGGTTCAGCGGTAGGCTTCGGGATCCAGCCGCCGCATCTCCGCCTCAATCCACGCCTCCACCTCGGCCATCAGCTCTTCGGGCTCGCGGCCCACGCTGGGGATGGGTTTGCCGATGGAGAAATCCACGATGCCGGGCCGCTTGATGAATGCCTTGCGCGGCCAGCATTTGGCCGAGGTGACGGCGACCGGGATGACCGGCGCGCCGGTGGCCACCGCCAATCGGGTACCGCCGAGTTTGTAGGTGCCCTTCTGGCCACGCGGGATGCGGGTGCCCTCGGGGAACATGATCACCCAGACGCCCTGCGCCAGCAGGCGTTTGCCCTGCTCCACCACCTTGTTGAAGGCCTGGGCGCGCTGGCTGCGGTCAATGTGAATCATGTCCAGCCGGCCCATGGCCCAGCCGAAGAAGGGCACGTAAATCAGTTCGCGCTTGAACACATAGGCCAGCGGGTGCGGCATCAAGGTCGGCATGGCGAAGGTTTCCCAGGTGGACTGGTGCTTCACCAACAAAATGGCCGGGCTCTTCTCGCCGGTGGGCAGGTTCTCCATCCCGGTGACGCGGTTCTGAATGCCCAAGATGGCGGTGCCGCCCGAGGTGGCCATGCGCAGCCAAGTCACACATTGCCAATACAGTGTGGTGCTGCTCACCACCAGCGACGACGCCAGCATGTAGAAGGACCAGGGGATGACGGTGACGATCATCCAGAGCAGGTGTAGAACCGAGCGGATCAGTGGCATGGTGGGTTTCAGTGGGCGGTGGGTGCAGGTACTGGCGTGGCGAGGGCCTGCGCCTCGCGGGTCAGGATGAAGTCGGCGAACGCGGCGAGGTCGGCGTGCATCCGGGTGCCGGCGGGGTAGTCGGGTGGCAGCGGCTGGCCGCGCAGGTGGGCGCTTTTGCCTGTCAAAACCAAATGCGGTTCACAACCGGCGGCGGCGGCGGCTTGCACGTCGCGCAAGCTGTCGCCGGTGGCGGGCAAACCCGCCAGCTCGATGCCGTAGCGCTCACCGATTTGTTGGAACAAACCCGGCAAAGGTTTGCGGCAAGTGCAGGCTTTTTCGCCTTCGGCGGGCGAATGCGGGCAGTAAAACACCGCGTCGATGCGACCGCCGGCAGCGGCCAGTGCCTTGTGCATCTTGGTGTGGATGGCGTTGAGGGCCACCACATCAAACAAGCCCCGACCCAGTCCCGACTGGTTGGACGCCACCACCACGTGCCAGCCAGCGTGGTTAAGCCGTGCGATGGCTTCCAGCGAGCCCTGGATCGGCGTCCACTCTTCGGGCGACTTGATGAACTCGTCGCTGTCGACGTTGATCGTGCCGTCGCGGTCGAGGATGACGAG
>CAZANT010000356.1:0-2716 GCA_964486575.1 uncultured Burkholderiaceae bacterium
TGGACTACCCCAACGTGGACGCCGACCTGAAAAAAGCGGTGGAGTCGGTGGCCCGTGGCCACGCCTCACCCCGTGCTTTTTATGTCGACAAAGTGGCCGAAGGCGTGGCCACCATCGCCGCCGCGTTCTGGCCCAAGCCGGTCATTGTCCGCCTGAGCGATTTCAAATCCAATGAGTACCGCAAACTGATCGGTGGCTCCCGCTATGAACCAGAGGAAGAGAACCCGATGCTCGGTTTTCGCGGTGCCGCTCGCTACATCAGCGCCGACTTTGGGGAGGCGTTTGCCATGGAGTGCCAGGCCCTGAAACGGGTACGCAACGACATGGGGTTGACCAATGTTCAGGTCATGGTGCCGTTCGTGCGCACCCTGGGCCAGGCGGACAAGGTCACCCAACTGCTGGCCAACCACGGGTTGCAGCGCGGCGTGGATGAGCTCAAGCTCATCATGATGTGCGAGGTACCGAGCAATGCCATTCTTGCCGACGAGTTTTTGCAGTACTTCGACGGCTTCTCGATTGGTTCTAACGACCTCACGCAGCTGACGCTGGGACTGGACCGAGACTCGGGCCTGGAATTGCTGGCCAAGGACTTTGACGAGCGTGACCCGGCCGTCAAGGCGCTGCTGACCAAGGCGATTGCCGCGTGCCTGGCCCGTGGGAAATACGTCGGCATCTGCGGCCAAGGGCCCAGTGACCATCCGGATTTCGCCCTCTGGCTCCAAGGCCAGGGCATTAGTTCGATTTCGCTGAACCCCGATTCGGTGATGGCGACGTGGCAACAGCTCGCGGCCACCCAGTAAATCCCTCGGGGTTGGTGTCGCCGCCTCGGTCTCAACGGGAAGACCCTTTCAGGGGTTTCCCTAGCATTGCGGGCGGCCCGTTCTAAATGTAAGAAATCGGTAAGCGAGGGGGTAAAAATCGCGAAAACTGCGTTTTTTTACCAACTCTTACCATGTTGCTCGCCATCACCACCGTCAAGCTGATCGCCGAGATCGCGCTGCTGGCCCTGCTTGGGCAGTGGATACTGGGTTTGCTGGCGGGGGCGAAAAAAGACAGCAATCTGTTCTACCAAATCTTGGAGGTCATGGGTCGCCCGTTCGTGACGGTTGCACGCCTGGTCTCGCCCAAAGTGGTGCTTGACCGCCACGTGCCGCTGGTGGCATTTTTGCTGGTGGGGCTGGTGTGGTTCGTGGCCACTGTGCTCAAAATCCAGACCTGCTTGCAGATTGGCGTGACGGTGTGCCAATGAACACCTCGTTGCCTTACCTGTCTTACAAGCTTCAGGCCATCGGCCTGTTGGTGCTGGGGCGCCAGCGCCACGCCTTGGCCCGCTTTGACGCCATGCTGGCACTGCGTCCGACCGACCGGTACGCGCTGGCCAGTCGAGCCCACCTGCTTGCACAAATGGGAAACAAACCGCTGGCGATCGCCAGCTTAGAAGCGTTGGCAGAAGCCCATCCCGACAACGCAGCGGCATGGTTCAACCTGGGCTACCTGCTGGCTGAAGTGGGCCGCGATGTGGAAGCGGAGCGGGCCTTTCGCCGCGCGCTGGACATCGAGCCCAAGATGGACCGGGCCTGGTACGGCTTGGCCTTGCTCTTGGTGCAGCAGCGCCGCCATGACGAGGCCATCACCGCGCTTCGTAAGAACACCCAATTGCAACCCATGAGTCCCTACGGCTGGGTCCAGCTGGCGAGGGTGCATGTGGACAGACAGGAGCCCGACGAGGCGGTGAAGATCATTCGCCACTTGAAGGGATTTGAACCAAAAGTAGCCGCCCAGTTGGAAAGGGAAACCGGGTTGATCTCAACCCCGGCGAGCTGATTCCAGCGGGTGCTTGCTTGCCGGGCCAACAGGTGCTGGCCTTTGGGGTGTGGGTCTGGCTGATGCTGCGAGGGCGGCACCTGCCGATTCACGATTCGCCCGCAAGGGTGTTTGATGGAGGTTGGAGACATGGAAGTATCAGAAAACCATCGCCGTTACTGGCGAAAGAACCTGAACATCACGGCCATTTTGCTGGCCATCTGGTTCGTTGTGACCTTTGTCGTGAGCTACTTTGCCCGCGATTTGAATTTCAATTTTTTCGGGTGGCCCTTCAGCTTCTGGATGGGAGCGCAAGGGGCCTTGGTGGTGTACTGCTTGATCATCGGGTTTTATGCCTGGTACATGGGCAAGCTGGACATCGAGCACAACGTTGCCGAAGTCGAGGAGTAAACCATGGCAGGCATGTTTGGTAACGACGCGGGCGGCGCTGGCGCTGGCTCGAACAAGGCTTTCAAGTCCCAACTGAACAAGGTGTACACCTGGTACACCGGCGGCTTCTTTGCCTTCGTGGTGGTGTTGGCCGTTCTGGAGCAGATGGGGTTGCCACGCAGCTGGATCGGCTTCATTTTCCTGCTCGCCACGATTGGCCTTTACGCGGGCATCGGCATCATGAGCCGCACCACCGATGCGGCCGAATACTACGTTGCCGGGCGACGCGTTCCAGCGGTGTACAACGGCATGGCCACCGGGGCCGACTGGATGTCTGCCGCCTCGTTCATCGGTATGGCCGGTACCCTGTACCTCACCGGTTACGGCGGCCTCGCCTTCATCATGGGCTGGACGGGCGGATACTGCCTGGTGGCGCTGTTTCTCGCGCCCTACCTGCGCAAGTTTGGTCAGTTCACGATTCCCGATTTCCTCGGTGAACGCTACGGCGGCAACCTGCCGCGCT
>CAZANT010000357.1:0-2703 GCA_964486575.1 uncultured Burkholderiaceae bacterium
ATCGTTGCCTGCGCCCCCCGCTAGGCTGTCCGCACCGCTTCCACCCATCAGGGTGTCGGCGAGCGCCGACCCCACAATGGTGGAGCCAGCGCTATTGCCTGCGGCCGTAACGCTGAAGCCCGCCACATGCGCCGACGTGCTGTCCGCAGCCGTCAGGTTGGCGTCGATGCCGCTACCCAGCGTGAGGTTTGCCACCCCCAGGTTGGAGGTAGATGCAGTCGCGAAGAAATCGGTGGTCACGGTCGCGTTGACCGTGGCCGCACTGCCAATGCGCAATACATCCTGTCCGCCCAGATCGGTGACGGTGACGGTGCCAGAGGTGATGTTGAACTCATCATTGCCAGCCCCGCCAGTCAATATGTCGTTGCCCCCGCCGCTGGTGATTCTGTCGTCGGCCGAGCCGCCGGTCAGGGTGTCGCTGCTGCTCGTGCCAGCGGCATACACCGTGCGCGTTGATGCGGCCCCGTTGACTGTCAGGCTGGCGGCATCCTGATTGACGGCAATACCGATGCTGCTGGTGAAGGCCGTATCCGTGGCCGCCCCGAGGGTGATGCCATGCACCCCGGTGCCTTCAAAAATCACGGACTCCATGCCCCGGACACGGGCAAAGTCTGCCGCCACCAGCGTGGTGTTGGTGCTCTGGATGCGAATGGTGTCGTTATCGGCGCCGCCTTCGATGGCAGCATCTTCAACCATGGCCGCACGCGAAGCGAAGTAAAAGACATCGTCGCCCGCACCGCCGCTCAGATCGTCTGCCCCATCGCCACCCACCAGGGTGTCATTGCCATCACCAGCCTGCACCGTATCGGCCCCGCCCAGGCCCTGAATGGAGTCATTGCCCCCGAACCCGAAGATCATGTCATCTGCCGCCACGCCCGATATCACGTCGCCACCTTCGGTTCCCAGGTGCAGCAGCCTGCTGCTCGCCCGCTCCATCACATCACCCGCCAGCTGAAAGTTCAGCGCAAGGGCGACCGTTTCCGCCTGGGCTGTCAGATCGATGGTTCTTGCAACGTTAGCCGGCAGCCTGTACGGGCCAGCAACGGTGCCCACCTCCCCCAAAGACAAAACCCGTTCGAACACGACGGTTGCATCCTGGTCTGCCGTGACCGACAGCTGGTTGACCCCGCTGACGCCATACGCCGTGATCTGCGGCGGCAGCGTGGCTGCCTGCGTGGTGTAGGTGCTGGCGCCAACGCTCAACTGCACGGCGTTGCCTTCGGCCAGCCCTTCCAGCACCGCCCACGTCTGGAACGCGTTGCCCCCGCCGTCCAAGTCAATCTGCACCTGCGCCGATCCATTGCTGTAGACCACGCGGATGATGTCGCTCAGCTGGTAGCGGCTGAACACACCCCGCGCAAAACCCACCATCGAAAAGTCCAGCGTATCCACGCCCGCTTCAAAGTCGAGGATGCGGTCCACGCCGTTGGTTGCCAACGTGCGTTCAAAACCGAAGCGGTCAGCGCCCGCGCCGCCCGTCAGCACGTCGTTGCCCATGCCGCCCCGCAGGTAGTCGTTGCCACCACCGGCATCCATGACATCTGCACCAGCAGTGCCGTAGATGGAGTTGTTGCGCTCATTGCCGCGCAGGGTGGGGGTTGGGTTGGCCATGTGTGAAGTCCTCGTTCGCCTGTGTGCGGTGGTGATGTTGGGTGAGCGTCGCCCTGCAATATACGGACAAAGCCGCCCAAAACACCGCCTCCGGCCCTGCCGCTGAACGCTTGCCTTGTACGCGGGCCACGGGCTGAGCCCACGGGCAACCCCACCGCATCGCACGCCCCCTTGGCGCAGGCATTCAGGTGTTCGGGCTGGCCTCGCCAAAACCCTGCGCAGCGCCTCACCCAGCCCAGCCTGATCGGCCCCGTCGGCGGTCCAACAGCCCTTCAACTGTAAAAATGGCCCAAGGTGCTAGTCGCGCGGCCTTCTCTAGCTATACAAATCATAGCAATTGATTTATCAGGGCTGGATGCGCCTTAGTCCGATACGCCAAATACAAAAAATCCCCACCCTCGGTACAAGGGTGGGGATGTGAGCAAACACGCTTGGCGCAGCCCGACTGCGCACAGGGCCGCGCTTAGGGGTTGATGTTGAAATCTCCGGAGTTGATTTCCCCTGCGGTATTCACCCCCGTCAGCACGATCACGCTGTCGACAAGCGCATCGAAAGTGCCGTTGACATCTTGGTCGATGGCCACCCAGGCGTCCCCGGAGCCTGCTGCGTTGTAGGCAACATAGACACTCCGCACACCGTTGTTGAAGAAAGTATCCGCCGCAGAAAGAAACGCGGCGTAATCGGCAAGCCCTCCACCATCGACGATGCTGTCGACATCAACGGAACCCACCACAAAGATATCGTCGTCCGCAGACACAAAGTCCGTGATGACATCCGCGCCTGCCAGCGTTGTGGCGTTGGAGCTTGCTTCACCAAACACGAATGTGTCGGAACCGTCACCGCCAGTCAGGGTGTCAGCCCCCTCGCCGCCAATGAGTCCGTCGGCACTATCACCGCCGTCCAGGACATCAGCCCCATCGCCACCCATTAACGTGTCGTCGTTGTTGGTGCCGGTGGCAATCAGACCGGTGGATGCACTCAAGGCCGAACCGTCCAGATTCAGGCTGGCCGCAGCGGCCAGAGTGGTCACGGTGATGGTGCTGCCAAAGGCATTTTCAGCGTTGGTGGCCAGCGTCACAGCCTGGGCACCCG
>CAZANT010000358.1:0-2692 GCA_964486575.1 uncultured Burkholderiaceae bacterium
ATGAACGCCATCACCGAGTGGTCGGCCCTGCCCGCCACCGAGATGTTCCTGCGCGACAACAAGGACGACAGCGACTTCTCCGCCTTCATGTCGATCTGGTTCTTCGAAGAGCAGAAGCACTCCCTGGTGCTGATGGAGTACCTGCGCCGTTTCCGGCCCGAACTGGCGCCCACCGAAAAAGAACTGCACGAGGTGCGCTTCGAGTTCGAACCGGCCCCGGCGCTGGAAACGCTGATGCTGCACTTTTGCGGCGAGATCCGCCTGAACCACTGGTACCGACGCGCCAGCGAATGGCACACCGAGCCGGTCATCAAGCACATCTACACCACGCTCAGCCAGGACGAAGCCCGCCACGGCGGTGCCTACCTGCGCTACATGAAGCGCGCCATCAACAACTTCGGCACCGAAGCCAAGGCGGCGTTCACCAAGGTTGGCGTGCTGATGGCCAGCGCGCGCCGCACGGCCCAGGCGCTGCACCCCACCAACCTGCACGTGAACAAAGACCTGTTCCCGCGCGACACCATCCAGAGCCGCCTGCCCGACCCGGAGTGGCTGGAGCACTGGCTGGACAAACAAATCAACTTTGATGCAGTGTGGGAGACCAAGGTGGTCGAGCGCATCCTGCACAACATGAGCCTGTTGATGGAGCGCAGCTTCAGCACCGTTCAGGAACTGAACCGCTACCGCAAGGAACTGGTTCGGGAGCTGGCGCCGGCCGTGGTGCCCACAGCCGCGGCTTAAAGCCCTGGCCATGCCTCCAGCGGCTTCCTGGGGGTCGTTTTCAGACCTAATCCGCTGCGAGCCTTAGTGAAAGCTTGTGGTAAAGCTACTGATTCAATAGCAAATCAAGCGCTGGTACCTGTGCCCAACACGGCTTGCCACAGCGCCAGAATGGCGCCGCGTTGCACGGCCATGGCGGCCACCGGCACCTGGGTCGGTGCCTCGTTCAGCCGGGCTTCGTGCTGGGTGCGGCGCAAGTCACGGTAGGCGGTGGCCGCCGCATCGCCCACCCCGGGGGGCAGCAGGCCCGCCGCTTCGGCGCGGCGCAGCAGCGCGATGTTGCCGACGTTGTCCACCAGCGCGGGGCACTGGGCGGATTCCGCCAGCACCAGGTACTGCACCACAAACTCGGCGTCCACCATGCCGCCAGGGCTGTGCTTGACGTCGAACAGACCGTCTTTCACCGGGTGGGCGCGGCGCACCTTGTCGCGCATGGCCACGATCTCGGCACGCAGCGCCGTGCGGTCGCGCGGGGCGGCAATCACGGCGGCACGGACCTCGTCAAACTGGGTTCGAAGGGTGTCGCTGCCGAGCACAAAGCGGGCCCGGGTCATGGCCTGGTGTTCCCAGGTCCAGGCGGTGTTGCTGCCGCGGCCGAGTTGGTACTTGGCATAGGCTGTAAAGGTGGTGACCAACAGGCCCGAGTTGCCGTTGGGACGCAACGCCGTGTCAATTTCAAACAGATCGCCCTCGGCGGTTTTCACCGTCAGCCAGTTGATGAGTTTGCGCACCAGGATCGGGTAGACGTTGGGGGCGTTCTCATGGTCGTCGTCGTAGACGAACACGATGTCCAGGTCGCTGCCGTAGCCCAACTCTTTGCCGCCCAGCTTGCCGTAGGCCACCACCGCAAAATGGCCGGTGGCGTCGTCGTCAGGCAGGTGGCGACGTGGCAGGCGCTGCCAGCACCAGCGGGCGGTCACGCGCAGCACGCTGTCGGCCAGCGCGCTCAGGTCGTCGGCCACCTGCTCCACAGTGATCACGCCTTCCACGTCGCGCGCCAGTGTGCGGAAGACCTCCGCGTGGTGGGCGCGGCGAAGCAGGTTGAGCAGGGCTTCGTCGTCGTCTTCGCGGCTGGCTTGCAGCGCGGCGCGACGGTTTTCCAGCTCGGCCTCAAACTCGGCGGCCACGAACCGTTGGGTCAGCAATTCGTTGCTGGCCAGCTCGTCGATCACGCCAGGGTGCTGCATCAGATACCGGGCGGGCCACTTGGCCGCGCCGAGCAGCCGCAGCAGCCGCTCGTGCACAGCAGGGCGCTCCAGCAGCATCGCCAGGTAGCTTTCGCGGCGCAGCAGCGGCTCAATCCAGTCGGCAATCCGCAGCGCGCCGGCCTCGCTGACCTTGCCCTCGCGCAGCCACTGGGCGGTTCGCTGCACCAGCCGAGTCAGTCGGTGGCGCGCGTCTTCGCGCAGGGCCAGTACGCGGGGGTGTTCGCTCCAGTGTTGTACCCGCTCGCGGAACAGCGCGGGCAGGTGCTCAAGCACAGTGGCCAAATCGGGCGGGGGCAGGTTGGCGGCCTTGTTGCAGCCCTTGCCACTGCACTCTCCCTTGCCGGGGCCACCCAGCAGCTTGTCGAATTCCTGCGCCACCAGCTCGCGGTGCGCGTCCAGCTCACCCAGAAAAGGGCAGCAGCTGGCGTAACCCATGTTGTGGGCGATCCAGTGCAGGTCGTCGTCGTTGGTGGGCAGCACATGGGTCTGCTGGTCGTCCAGGTACTGGATGCGGTGCTCGACCCGGCGAAGGAAGGTGTAGGCCTGGGCCAGCGCGTCGGCGGTGGCTTGTGGCATCAGTCCGGCGCGGGCGACACGCTGCAATGCGTCGAGCGTGGGCCGGGTGCGCAGTTCAGGGAACTGGCCCGCGCGCACCACCTGCAGCAGCTGAACGGTGAACTCGATCTCGCGGATGCCGCCGCGCG
>CAZANT010000359.1:0-2671 GCA_964486575.1 uncultured Burkholderiaceae bacterium
TAGCTGCTGCGCTGCCCTGTGCAGTCCGGACGTTCCTCCAGTGCCTCCTTTCGGACATTGCACCAGCGGCGGCCTGGCCCACTTCACAACCCGATTATCGGGGATAGAGCGGCGGTCCTGCCCGGCCTCCTGCCGTGCTGTGCCGCAATCCTTGCCACTCCTGAGACAATTCAGACCAACCTCAAGGAGACCACGCGATGAAAGCCAACACCATCCTCGACACCATTGGCAACACGCCGCACATCCGCATGCAGCGGCTGTTTGGCAGCGCGCACCAGGTCTGGATCAAGTCCGAACGCGCCAACCCCGGGGGCTCCATCAAGGACCGCATCGCCCTGGCGATGGTGGAAGATGCCGAGGCCAACGGCCAGCTCAGGCCGGGCGGCACCATCATCGAGCCGACTTCGGGCAACACCGGTGTTGGCCTGGCCATGGTGGCGGCGGTGAGAGGCTACAAATTGATCCTGGTGATGCCCGACAGCATGTCGATCGAGCGGCGCCGGCTGATGCTGGCCTACGGCGCCACATTCGATTTGACGCCGCGCGCGCTGGGCATGAAAGGCTGTATTGCCCGCGCGCAGGAATTGCAAGCACAAACACCCGGCGCGTGGATCCCGCAGCAGTTTGAAAACCCGTCCAACGTGGCAGTGCACGCCCGCACTACCGCGGCAGAAATCCTCGCGGACTTTCCCGAAGGCATCGACGTGATCATTACTGGCGTCGGCTCGGGCGGTCACATCACTGGCTGCGCCCAGGTACTGAAAAAAGCCTGGCCCAAGCTGAAGGTCTACGCAGTGGAGCCGGTGGCCTCGCCGGTGATCTCGGGCGGTGCGCCCTCGCCCCACCCCATCCAGGGCATTGGCGCGGGCTTCATTCCCAAAAACCTCGACGTGTCCCTGCTCGATGGGGTGGTCCAGGTCGACGCCGAACCCGCCCGGGAAATGGCCCGCCGCGCTGCGGTAGAAGAAGGCATGCTGGTGGGGATATCGTCGGGCGCCACATTGCAGGCGATCGCCCAGAAACTGCCCGACATCCCACCCGGTGCCACCGTGCTTGGCTTCAACTACGACACCGGCGAACGCTATTTCTCGGTGGAAGGTTTCCTGCCCGCCTGACCTGTTTTCTCCAATGGCTTGCCCGATCACCACGGGCCTTTCCCCATGATCCGACTCTCCGAACTCAAGCTCCCGCTGTCCGCCCTGCCGGTGGACACCCGCCGTCCGTCCGACGCGCCCACCGAGACCGAGGCCGACCGCACGCCGCTGCCCCACCCCGAAGCCGCGCTGCGGCAGTTGGTGGCTCAGGTGTTGGCCCTGCCCGAAAACCAAATCGTGGCACTGCAGGTGGTCAAACGGAGCTTCGACGCCCGCAAGGCGGAGCTGCGTGCGGTCTACATCGTCGACGTGTCGCTGGCGGACGCTGCGCATGAGACTGCAGTGTTGGCGCGCCTGGCCAGCCACCCCCATGTCCAGCCGGCGCCCGACATGGCGTGGCGCCCACCAGTGAAGGCGCCCGCCAACCTGGCGCTGCGCCCGGTGGTGGTGGGCTTTGGCCCGTGCGGCATTTTTGCCGCACTGACGCTCGCACAGATGGGTTTCAAGCCCATCGTACTGGAGAGGGGCCGACCCGTGCGCCAGCGCACCAAAGACACCTGGGGGCTGTGGCGCAAGCGGACACTGCACCCCGAGAGCAATGTGCAATTCGGCGAAGGCGGCGCAGGCACGTTTTCCGACGGAAAGTTGTACAGCCAGATCAAGGACCCGCGCTTTCTGGGCCGAAAGGTCATGCAGGAGTTCGTGAAGGCCGGCGCACCCGAAGAAATTCTGTACATGGCCCACCCCCACATTGGCACCTTCAAGCTGGTCAAGGTGGTGGAGCAGTTGCGCGAGCAAATCATCGCGCTGGGCGGCGAGGTGCGTTTTGAGCAACGGGTGACGGACCTGCTGCTGGATGCAAGCCCCAGCGGCCAACGCCTGTGTGGCCTCAGGGTGCTGGACCAGACCACCGGCGTCACCTCCGAACTGGCCGCTGAGCACGTGGTGCTGGCCTTGGGCCACAGCGCACGCGACACCTTCGCGATGCTGCATGAGCGTGGCGTGTTCGTAGAAGCCAAGCCATTCTCGGTGGGTTTTCGCATCGAACACCCGCAGGGCGTGATTGACCGCGCCCGGTGGGGGAAACACGCCGGCCACCCCCTGCTGGGCGCTGCCGACTACAAGCTCGTTCACCACGCCAAGAATGGTCGCGCGGTTTACAGCTTTTGCATGTGCCCCGGTGGCACGGTGGTTGCCGCCACCTCCGAGCCGGGTCGGGTGGTCACCAACGGCATGAGCCAGTACTCGCGCAACGAACGCAACGCGAACGCCGGCATGGTGGTCAACATCGACCCGCCCGATTTTCTGCGCGGCCCCGAGCATGCGCTGGCCGACTGGCAGGCTGCCTTTGGAGAGGAGGCTGGCGCCCGCTACGCTGCCGAGGCCCAAGACTTGGCTCGTCAAACGCCGCCAGCCTGGCACCCGCTCTCTGGGGTGGTGCTACAGCGCCGGCTGGAAGCCAACGCCTACACCCTGGGCGGGAGCAGCTACGAGGCACCTGGCCAGCTGGTGGGGGACTTCATCGCTGGCCAGCCGTCTACAGAATTCGGCAGCGTGTTGCCGTCGTACAAGCCCGG
>CAZANT010000360.1:0-2670 GCA_964486575.1 uncultured Burkholderiaceae bacterium
CCTTCAAGGACGGCCAGACCGCGATGGCGCTGCACGTGGTGCAGGGCGAGCGCGACCTGGTGGCCGACTGCCGCAGCCTGGCCCGCTTCGAGCTGCGTGGCATCCCGCCAATGGCCGCAGGTGCCGCCCGCATTCGGGTGGTGTTCACCGTGGATGCGGACGGCCTGCTCAGCGTCAGTGCCAAAGAGCAGGGCAGCGGGGTCGAAGCAAAAATCGACGTCAAGCCGTCTTACGGTCTGAGCGACGACCAGATTGCCACCATGCTGCAAGACAGCTTTGCAACCGCCGAGCAGGACATGCAGGCCCGTGCGCTGGCCGAAGCCCGGCTCGAGGCGGACCGCATGTTGCTGGCGATTGGCTCGGCCCTCGCTGCGGACGCCGACCTCTTGTCGGCTGACGAGCGTGCCGCGATTCAAGCATTGACAGCGGCTGTTGTGGCCGCCAAATCCCTCACCGATGCCAAGGCCATTGAGGCTGCGACCGAAGCGCTGGCCAAAGGCACCGAAGCATTCGCCGCCCTGCGCATGAACCGGGGTATCCACAAGGCCCTGGCTGGCAAAAATATTGAGACGGTCTGAAGACCGTACAAACCGAGCGCCCCACATGCCCACCATCAGAATCCTGCCGCACCCCGAATACTGCCCCCAAGGCGCCGAAGTGTCGGCCCCGGCCGGCACGTCTATCTGCGAGGCACTGCTTGACCACGACATCAACATCGAGCACGCTTGTGACATGAGCTGCGCGTGCACCACCTGCCACATCATCGTGCGCGAGGGTTTTGCATCGCTGAACGAACTCGATGAAAACGAAGAAGATTTGCTTGACCGCGCCTGGGGGCTGGAGCCGAATTCCCGACTGAGTTGTCAGGCATTCCTGGCGCAGACCGACGTTGTGGTCGAAATCCCTAAGTACTCTATCAACCACGCCAAAGAGAACCACTGATGACGCGCCAGATCGTCCTCGACACCGAAACCACCGGCCTTTCGGCCGAGAACGGCGACCGGATCATCGAGATCGGTTGTGTCGAACTGGTCAACCGAAAACTCACCGGCAACAACAGGCATTTCTACCTGAACCCGGAGCGCGACAGCCACGAAGAGGCGCTCAAGGTGCACGGCATCAGCAACGAGTTCCTGCGCGACAAGCCCAAGTTCGCGGCGGTCGCTTCGGAGTTGATGGACTACCTGCAAGGCGCTGAAATCATCATCCACAATGCGGCCTTTGACGTTGGCTTCCTGAACAAAGAACTGGAGTTGATCGGCCGGCCCCCCTTTCCGTCCGGGGTAGGCAGCGTGACCGACACGCTGGTGATGGCCAAGGAAATGTTTCCTGGCAAGCGCAACTCGCTGGACGCGCTCTGCGCCCGCCTCGGTGTGGACAATTCGGGGCGCACCCTGCACGGCGCACTGCTGGATGCCGAACTGCTGGCCGAGGTGTACATCAACCTCACGCGCGGTCAGGACGCGCTGCTGGTGGAACTGTCAGCGGATGAATCGCAGCTTGTTCAGACCGCAGTGGTGGAGTTGCGAGGGCTCTCGTTGCCGGTCCTAGCGGCCAGCGAAGCCGAGCTAAACGAACACGATGCCGTGCTCGGGCAACTGGACAAGGCTTCCGGCGGGAAGACGGTGTGGCGGAGTGCCGCGCCGCACTGAGCACAGTCCGCTTTACAAAGAATTACCCCAAGCTGTCGGGTATAGCCGTTTCGTGCCGTAAGCTCGGCTTTGGTATTAAAAGAACAACGAGAACGTACGAATGAGTGACGAACAGATTCATCCCGTCATCCTCTGCGGGGGCAGCGGTACCCGTTTGTGGCCGTTGTCGCGAAAAACCTACCCCAAACAATTCATTCCGCTGTTGGGCGACAAGTCGCTGCTGCAATTGACAATGGAACGCCTGGCTTCATTGGGGCCGGTGTGGTGCATTGGTGCCGAGGATCACCGGTTCCTCGTCGACGATGCTGCACGTGCAGCGGGTTTATCGGTGCTGCAAATCCTGGAGCCCAGCGCACGCAATACAGCGGCCGCCATGGCGCTCGCTGCCTTGCAAGCTGCGCCAGGCGACTTGCTGTTGTTTTGCCCGGCAGACCACTTCATACCCGACATTGCCGCCTTCGGCGACATGGTACGTTCGGCCGTTCCTTCGGCACGGGCCGGCCACATTGTCACTTTTGGCGTGGTACCCAGCCACCCCAGCACGGCCTATGGCTACATCGAGCAAGGCCAAGCATTACCCGACGGCGGCCTGTCCGTTGCACAGTTTGTGGAGAAGCCCGATGCAATGCGAGCCTCTGAACTGCTTGCCACGGGCCGGCACTTGTGGAATGCCGGTATCTTTCTGGTCCAAGCCGACGTGTTGGCCTTGGCCATCGGGCGTCATGCACCGGCAATCTGGCAAGCCAGCGAGGCCGCCATGTCTGCCAAGCGCACTGAAAGTCACTTTGTGCGTCCCAATGCGGCGGCGTTTGAGGCCAGCCCCTCGGACAGCATCGACTATGCGGTGATGGAAAAACACGACCGCTTGGCGGTGTACCGTTTTGCCGGTGCCTGGAGCGATGTGGGCAGTTGGAACGCGGTGGCGCAGCTCAGCCGCCAGCATGCCGACGGCAATCGCACGGCCGGTGCACCCGGTCACGCGCACTTCCTGCAAGCTGAAAACACTTTTGTGCATGTG
>CAZANT010000361.1:0-2667 GCA_964486575.1 uncultured Burkholderiaceae bacterium
ATCCACGCGTTCACTGAACCGTCATGCCGCTGGGAACCATGGACCGGTCACCACCCCCTTTCTTCAGGCAGGGTCTGTCAGCGCTGTCCAAGCTGGCGCTGTGCACCGCACTGGCGTTGTTCTTGATGGTGGCGGACGTCCGCTACAAACTCACCCAACCGCTGCGGGCCACGGTGATCACGCTGCTGGCGCCACTGCAGTGGGTGGCCCGCCAGCCGGTGTTGGCGGTACAAACCAGCATCGGTTACCTGGAGACGCTGACCGAGGCACAGAACCGCGCCGAGACCGCACAAAAGCAACTCGCCGCCCAGGCACTGCTAGCCAACCAGACTGCCCAACTCACGCTGGAAAACAACCGGTTGCGGCAGTTGCTGGAGCTGCGGGAACAAACTCGCCAGCCTGGCACTGCGGCCGAGGTGCTCTACGACACCGCCGATCCCTACGCCCGCAAGGTGATCGTGGACCGCGGCATGGTGCACGGCATTGAGCAGGGCTCGCCGGTGATTGACGAGCTCGGGGTGCTGGGCCAGGTGACGCGGGTCTACCCATTGATCAGCGAGATCAGCCTGGTGATTGACCGTGACCTCGCCATCCCGGTGCTCAACACCCGCACCGGCGTCCGCAACGTGTTGTACGGCGAGCCAGCCCAGCACAGTGGCGTACTGGAGTTGCGGTTCATGACCGGTGATGCCGATGTCAAGGTCGGCGACCTGCTGGCCACCAGCGGTGTGGACGGCATCTACCCGGCGGGACTGCCCGTGGCGCGCATTCGCCAGATTGATCGGCTGGGCGAAGGCAGCTTCATCCGGATTTTGTGCACTCCCGTAGCGCTGGTAGACGCCGCGCGCCATGTGGTGGTGCTCAAGCCCCTCACCAGCGAACTGCAGTTGCCCCCCCGGCCACCGGCTGACGTGCCAGCACCCGCCCGCAAGGGAGGCCGCCCATGATCATGCCGCAGGGCCAGCAGCTGCTGCTGCCCGCCAAGCCCTCATTCATCTGGACCACGCTGTTCGTTGCGCTGCTGTTGAACATGATGCCGCTCGGCCGCATCGCCTGGACGCCCGATTTCCTGGCACTGGTGCTGGTGTTCTGGAATGTGCACCAGCCGCTCCGCATTGGCATCGGTACAGCGTTCTGTTTTGGGCTGGTGATGGACGTGCAGCACAGCGCGCTGTTGGGCCAGCACGCATGGACTTACACCACACTGGCGTTTTTTGCGACCATGGTGCACCGGCGCATACAGTGGTTCAAAGTGCATTCCCAGGCCGTGCAACTGGTGCCGCTCTTTGTGGGCGCCTTCGCGCTTGAATTTCTGGTGCGGCTGGTGGGTGGCGGCGTGCTGCCCGGTTGGGGCTTCATTTTGAAGCCACTGCTGACCAGCCTGCTGTGGCCGCTGGCCAGCACGCTGCTGCTGTTGCCCCAGCGCCGTACGCCCAACCCGGACATGACCCGTCCCCTGTGATCGCCCGATGACCTCGTACCGCAACCTCAAGATGGAGCTGAGCCGCTTTCGCGGCCGAGTGTTGGCCATCAGCGTGGTGGTGGTGGCGGCGTTCGCGCTGCTGGCGTCGCGGCTGGTGTACCTGCAGGTGCTGCGCCACGACGACCTGAACGAGCAGGCCGAGAGCAACCGCACGGCCGTGCTGCCCATCGTGCCCAACCGGGGCCAAATCCTCGACCGCAATGGCGTGGTGCTGGCCACCAACTACTCGGCCTACACCCTGGAGATCACGCCGTCCAAGGTGGGCAACGTGGCCGCCACCATCGATGCCATTGCCACAGTGATCCCGGTGGACGCGCGCGACCGGCGACGCTTCAAAAAGCTGCAGGAAGAGTCCAAGAATTTTGAGTCGCTCCCGATCCGCAACCGGTTGACGGACGAAGAGGTCGCCCGCTTCGCCGCGCAGCGCTACCGTTTTCCCGGGGTGGAGATCAAGGCGCGCCTGTTCCGCAACTACCCGTATGGCGAGCTCGCCAGCCACGTGCTCGGCTACATCGGCCGCATCAACCAAGCGGAAAAAGAACGCATCGCCGACACGGACGAGGAAGGCAACTACCGCGGCACTGAACACATTGGCAAGCTGGGTGTAGAGCAGAGTTTTGAGCAGCAACTGCATGGCATCACCGGCGTCGACCAGGTTGAAACCTCGGCCGGCGGGCGGGCCGTACGCAAGCTCGCCACCACGCCACCCACACCGGGCGACACCGTGCGGCTGTCGATCGACATCAAGCTGCAGAAGCTGGTGGAGGACATGTTTGGCGATCGGCGCGGGGCGCTGGTGGCAATTGACCCACGCAATGGTGAGGTGCTGGCCTTCGTCAGCAAACCAACCTTCGACCCCAACCTCTTTGTGGACGGCATCGACACAGAAAGCTGGCAAGCGCTCAGCGAGTCGATCGAAAAACCGTTGCTGAACCGCGCCCTGCGAGGCACCTATCCCCCCGGCTCCACCTACAAGCCCTTCATGGCGCTGGCGGCGCTGGAGTTGGGCAAGCGCACACCCGGTGCCATCACCTACGACCCCGGCTTCTGGGTCTTCGGTGGACACCGCTTTCGCAGCCACGACGACCATGGCCTTGGCCCGGTGGACATGTACCGCAGCATCGTGAAGTCGAGCAACATTTACTACTACGCGCTCGCCAACGACATGGGCGTGGACGCGATGC
>CAZANT010000362.1:0-2591 GCA_964486575.1 uncultured Burkholderiaceae bacterium
CGCGCAGTCGCTGTTCGAGTTGGCACGCGACCTGTCGGGTGCCTTGCTGGCCTCACAGGTGGCCGAACTGGGCGAGGCGGCGGTGCGGCGCAATTTTGGCGGCCAGGCGCGGGTGTTGACCACCGACGCGAACGACCAGCTGGCGTCCGTGGCCGATGCGCCCACCGGCTTTGATGCCAGTGTCGCGGACTGGGCCTTTCGTAATGCCCAGCCTGCTGGCCTGGCCACCACCACGCTGGCGGCCCAGCCCTGGCACTATGTGCCGCTGAAGGCGCCCATGCGGCTGCGAGGTGTGCTTGCGCTGCAACCGGACCAGCCGCGCTGGCTGCTGATTCCCGAGCAAGTGCAGCAGCTCGACACGCTGGCGCGGCAAATCGCGATCGCGCTGGAGCGGGTGCACTATGTGGACATTGCGCAGCAGGCGGTGGTCGACATGGCGTCGGAGCGGCTGCGCAACGCGCTGTTGGCGGCCATTTCGCACGACGTGCGCACACCGCTCACGGCCTTGATCGGTCTGGCCGAGTCGCTGCGCCAGTCGAAGCCGCCCCTGGCCGCGCCACAAGCCCAGGCTGCGCAGGCGATCGAGGCACAGGCGCGGGAGCTCAGCGCGCTGGTCAACAACCTGCTGGAGATGGCGCGGCTGCAAAGCGGCACCGTCAACCTGCGAATGGACTGGCAATCGGTCGAGGAGGTGGTGGGCGCGGCCATCCGTGCGGCCGGGCCGGCGCTCGGCGGCCAGCCGGTGCTGACCGACATCCCGGCCGATGTGCCCTTGGTCGAGTTTGACGCCGCGCTGATTGAACGGGTGCTGGTGAACCTGTTGGAAAACGCGGCCAAGTACGCGCAGCCGCCCCTCACCGTCAGCGCGCGGGTCACAGCCGATGCGCTGGTGGTCAGTGTGCGCGACCACGGGCCAGGTCTGCCGCCCGGGCTCAAGGGCCGGACGCATGCGCTGTTCGACAAGTTCACCCGGGGCCAGACCGAGTCGGCCACACCCGGTGTGGGCCTGGGGTTGGCAATCTGCAAGGCGGTGGTGGACGCGCACCGTGGCGAGATCAGCGCCGCGAACGCCGCCGGCGGTGGCGCAGAATTCAGCTTCCGCCTGCCCCGCAGACCGCCACCGACCGCTGCCCCGGCTTTGGATTGAACCGCATGCCCGCACCCGTTGCCGTTGTGATTGAAGACGAACCCCAGATCCGCCGCTTTGTACGCGGCGCGCTGGAGGCCGAAGGCTGGACGGTGTTTGATGCCGCCACCGCACAGCGTGGCCTGACCGAAGCCGGCACCCGCCAACCCGACCTGCTGGTGCTCGACCTCGGCCTGCCCGACGGGGATGGACTGGACGTGATTCGCGATGTGCGCGGTTGGTCGGCGGTGCCCATCATCGTTTTGTCGGCCCGGGTGGACGAGGCCGACAAAATCGCTGCACTCGACGCGGGCGCCGACGACTACCTGACCAAACCCTTTGGTGTGGGCGAGTTGCTGGCCCGTGTGCGTGCGAACCTGCGCCGGCCACGCGCCGCTGCAGGCGAGCCTGGCCAGGAGGCCGAGCCGGTATTCCGGTTTGGCGATGTCGAGGTCGACCGGCTGGCCCGCGTGGTGCGCCGAGCCGGTGCCGAGGTGCACCTCACACCCACCGAGTACCGATTGCTGTCGGTGCTTTTGGCCAACGCCGGCCGGGTGCTCACGCACCGGCAGCTGTTGCGCGAAGTCTGGGGGCCATCGCATGCCGGGCAAAGCCACTACCTGCGCATTTACATGGGCCATCTGCGACAGAAGCTCGAAGCCGACCCGGCCCAGCCGCGGCATTTGCTGACCGAGACCGCTGTGGGCTACCGCCTGCTGGTCTGAATGTGGTTCACGGGCGGCAGCGCGACTGTGCGGCCGCCAGCACCCGGCCTGCAACGTCCTGCACCCAACCCACCACCGTCAGGCGGGCGGGGTCCGTACCTTCCGGAATGCCCATCACGCGGGACTCTTGCCACCGCGCTGGGCCCTGCGCGGCCGGGCTGCGCCATTCGACCATGAACAGGTTGCGCGCCAGCTGGCGGGGCACGGGGCTGCGCTCGGTGCCGGCGGGAATGGTTTCGGCCAGCAGCAGCCAGGCAGTCAGAGGCCCGGCGGGAGGTTGGGCGCTGTTGCCCCACTGGAGGCGGATCGACGCGCCCACATAGCCATTGAGCGGCAGGCCGTGGGCCACCCGCAGCGTCGGGCGGGGGCCGTGCGGCAGCACAGCGGACACGATGTCGGTGCGGGTGGTGGGCGTGGGCTGGGCGTTGGCCGCCAGCCGGGCCAGCGCATCGCGTGTGGCGGCAACAGCCAGCGGCGCGTCGTCGCCCTGGCTGCCGGGGACGATCCAGTCAATGGCCAGTTGGCGTGGGCCAGCCACCGGCGTCGCCTGGTCTTGCCAACAGCTTGCACAGTCGGCGCTGATGTAACGCTCCAGCAGCGCCGTGGGCACCGGCTGGCCGTCGCTGGCACAGACCGACGGCTGGGCGTGCGCGGTGGCAGCGGTCACCAGGGTCAGCAATGAAGTGGCCCACAACGGCGCGTGGGAGGGTAGGCTGGTTTTCAAGTTGTCTCCGGCGGCT
>CAZANT010000363.1:0-2587 GCA_964486575.1 uncultured Burkholderiaceae bacterium
ACGGCGGCATGAGCACCCAGCTGGCCCGCATGCTCAAGCAGGCCGGCCAGAAAGCACCCGAGGTCAAGCCCACGCTGGAGGTGAATGCCGACCATGCGCTGGTGAAAAAGCTCGATGGCTCGGTCAATTTCCATGACCTCGCCCACATCTTGTTTGACCAGGCGTTGCTCGCCGAAGGCGGCATGCCCACTGACCCCGCCGCCTACGTGAAAAGGGTCAACGCACTGCTGGTGTGAAGGCATCTGCCAGACCGCGTACAGTGGCCGCATGACCACTGACGCCCCATCTCACAACGCGGTTGACCGCCGCACCTGGGCCCGCCCCGCGCTATTGCGTGTGGCGGGCCTCTTTGCGTGTGTGCTGCTGCTCAACGGCTGTGGCTCTGTGGGCGCCGGTGTGGGTTTCAGCGTGCCAGTTTTTCCTGGCGTGTCGGTGGGCATCGGCGTGGGCAGCGGCGGCCCCAGCGTGGGTGTAACAGCCGGCACTGGCCCGGTGGGAGTGGGCGTGGGCGTCAACCATCGTGGTCAGGTGACCGGCGGTGTGGGCGTGGGGGTGGGTAACGAGCTTGGAAACAGTGGCGTGAATGCCGGCGTCGGGGTGGGCACCGGCACGGTCTTGTATGACCCGGACGCGCCCGAGTTACGCCAGCCCCGGCGCCCTTGATCAGGAGGTTTCGCGACCGCGTTGTGTCGTTGTGGCGCGACCGCGACAATGCCCTTCAACTAGGGAAGTAATACAAAAGTTGTCCTCCTTTAGGATATAAATTCACAGGCATTGTGAATTCTTTTGGTGGTGTGGTGATGGGCGGTTTGTTCGGGCGCAGGTGGTCTCAGGGGGCGGCTGCCTCCACGGTGTTTATGGGCTTGTTTGCTGGTTGTGCCGATGGCCCCGAGTCGGCCAGGCCCCGAACGCAGTCGCCGCCACCGGTGATGGCTGGTACCGCCGTGGTGCCCCCTATGGCAACGGCATCGACGCTCAGTACGCCGGCGCCGACCGCATCTGGCGCTATGACGGCCCCACAAGCTCCGGCCCCCGAAAGGACCCGCGTCCAATCCGGAGCCGCCGTTCGCCCACCCGAGGCAGTGGCTGCAGCACCTGTGTCCCGCAGCCCCGCCCCACGCCGGACTGGCAAAGCAGCGGTGACCTGCGCCACTGTGAAACAAGGTCAGGCCAACTACGAAACGGCGGACATCGTGTGCAAGAACACGACCGAGCTCATTCACACCGTCTACCTCGACATCAACGCACCGGGTTACACGAACCTGCCGTCGGCGGCCGCACTTCGGGGCGGCTATTTGCTGGCGCCGGGCGAGACTAAGCGCGTAGCCCGGCTGAAAGTGGCGTCGCGTCCGGCGACGCTGGCCGTGAACACCCGGGCCGTGCCGTTCAAAGCCGTGCAAATGCCTGGGTGAGTCGGAGGTCGCCCACAATGCGGGTTTGTGTAAACCAGCATTGCGAGGAACTTACCGTGGCCCCCATTCGCCTTTTGATCGTCCCGGGCAGCGCCCGGACAGGGTCGCTCAATCGCCAGTTGGCGACTTTCGTGGCGACCGCTGCCCGCAGCCTGGGCGTTGCTGTAGACGAGCTGGATTTGCGTGCGCTGGACTTGCCTCTTTACGACGGTGACCTGGAGCTTGCCCAGGGTATTCCCCGAGGCGCGTTTGATTTGCAGCGGGCGCTGGCCGACAGCGATGCCGTTCTGTGGGTCACGCCCGAGTACAACGGCTTCCCGACGCCGTTGGTCATCAACGCGCTGGACTGGTTGTCGCGCATCCAGGCCAGTGCAGAGCGTCCTGCTGGGGTCGCGGTGACCACCAACAAGCCGGCGGCCTTGTTGTCGGCCTCCCCTGGCCCGGGCGGCGGCCTGCGCGCGATGAATTACCTGCGGCAGTTCCTGCAAATGAATTTTGCGATGCTGGTGCTGCCGCAGCAGTTTGCGCTGGGCAAAGCAGACGCCGCGTTCGACGCCGCGGGCGACCTGAATGACGCGCGCGCCAGCCAGTCGGTGCGCGCGGTGCTCACCGCGGTGATCGCGCTGGCCGAGGCCTTGCGCGCGGAGGCTTGATTTTGCTGGTTCGGCCCTGAGTCAAACCACCAGGGGGGCGCTGGCCATCGCTTCTATTTGTTCTTCAAGCATCTGTACCTGGCCCTGCCAGTAGTCGCTGCTGCCAAACCACGGGAAGTTGATCGGGAAGCTCGGGTCCTCCCAGCGACGCGCGAGCCAAGCGCTGTAGTGAATCAGGCGCAGGGTGCGCAGCGGCTCGATCAGCGCCAGTTCGCGCCGGTCAAATTCGCGGAACTGCTCGTACCCGTCAATGAGCATGCCCAGCTGCCGCTGCTGTTGCTGTCGGTCGCCGCTGAGCAGCATCCACAGGTCTTGCACCGCTGGGCCGGTTCGGGCATCGTCGAGGTCGACAAAGTGCGGACCGCCGCCCGGGCGGTCGGTCGGGGTCCAGAGGATGTTGCCGGGGTGGCAGTCGCCATGCAGCCGCAGCGCGTGGATGCCGTCGCCCTGGCTGGCCACGCTGGCCAGGGCGGTCTGGCCAATCATGTCGAGTGCCTTGGTGCAGGCGGCGGCCCAGGCGGC
>CAZANT010000364.1:0-2584 GCA_964486575.1 uncultured Burkholderiaceae bacterium
GAGAACCACGCGGCCCTGACTGAGTGTTTCAGTGTCTTGCTGCGCGTGTTGTACCCGGCCTGCCCGCACATCAGCTTTGCACTGTGGACCGACCTGGGCTACGACGCCTGCTGTGGCGACCTGCTCGACGTGGCCTGGCCCGAGGTCGACCCGGAAGCTCTGGTGCAAGACGAGATCGAATTGGTGCTGCAAATCAACGGCAAGCTTCGCGGCGCGATCCGTGTGCCGGCCGATGCAGCGCGCGAAGTGATCGAGGCCGCGGCGCTGTCCAGCGACGTGTTTGTGAAACTGGCCAACGGCGCCGCACCCAAGAAAGTCATTGTGGTGCCGGGCCGGTTGGTCAACCTGGTGGTCTGACCATGATGCTGCGCCGCACCCTGTTGCTGTCTGCCCCGGCATTGGCCGTGGGCGCTCTTGCCACCCTGCCCGGATGCGGCTTTGCACTGCGTCAACCGCCCAACTTCGATTTCAAGACGCTCTACACCAACTTTTCGGCCGGTTCCAGCCTGGGTAACCAATTCAAGCGCAGCATGGCCACCGGCAGCGACGTGCGCGTCATCACCAACCCGGCCCAAATCAACGAAGCCGAGGTGCTGCTGGACGTGGTCATCGACCAGCGACAAAAAGTGGTGGTGGGCGTGAGCGCATCGGGCCAGGTGCGCGAATTCCAGCTGCGGCTGCTGTTCACTTTCCGGCTGCGCCGACGCGATGGTGCGGTGCTGATTCCCGACACAGAAATCCCCCAGCGCCGCGATCTGAGCTACAACGAAACCCAGGCGCTGGCCAAAGAGGCCGAAGAAGCACTGCTTTACCGCGACATGGAGTCCGACGTGGTGCAGCAGCTGTTGCGCCGCCTGGCCACCATCCGCACCGCCAACCCCGTTACCCCTGCGTGAGCTGCCGGCCATGCAGCTCGCCGCCAACCAGCTGACTGCCCACCTGCAGGCTGGACGGGCCCTGCGGGCGATGTATACCGTGCATGGTGATGAGCCGCTGCTGGTCCAGGAAGCAGCCGACGCCATCCGCAAAGCGGCCCGCACCCAGGGCTTTACCGAGCGCAGCGTGCACACCGTGAGCGCCCACTTCGACTGGGGCGCAGTCTTGGCAGCTTGCGGCTCGCTCAGCCTGTTTGCCGACAAACAAATCGTCGAGGTTCGCATTCCAACCGGCAAACCCGGGAAGGACGGCAGCCAGGCGCTCCAGCAACTTGCCGAATTGGCCGCTGGCCTGGACAGTACCCTCCTGCTGGTCTTGTTACCCCGCCTCGACAAAGCCACTCGCACCAGCGCCTGGTTCAGCGCGCTCGAAGGCGCTGGCGCGACGGTGCAGATCGACTCGGTTGAACGGCGCGCCTTGCCAGCGTGGCTGGCGCAGCGGCTGCAGTTGCAGGGCCAGCGGGTTGAGAGTGGCGCTGCCGGTCAGACCACGTTGCAGTTTTTCGCCGATCGGGTGGAGGGCAACCTGCTTGCGGCACACCAGGAAATCCAGAAACTGGCGCTGCTCTTCCCGCCGGGTGAACTCTGTTTTGCCCAGATCGAACAGGCAGTGCTAAACGTGGCCCGATACGACGTATTCAAACTCAGCGAAGCGGTCCTGGCCGGGCAACTCCTGCGCGCCCAGCGCATGCTGGACGGCCTGCAGGCCGAGGGCGTGGCCGAGGTGCTGGTGCATTGGGCGCTGGCTGAAGACATCCGCAGTCTGGCCCGCGTGCGCAGCGCGCTGGACGCGGGCCGCCCCATGCCCATGGCTCTGCGCGAGCAACGCGTCTGGGGCCTGAAAGAAAAGCTCTACGAACGGGTGTTACCCCGCATGGGCGCGCTCACGCTGGCCAACTTGCTGACGGCGGCGCACCAAGTCGACGGCATTGTGAAAGGCCTACCGTCAGTCGGCTGGCCCGCCAGTGGCTGGCAGGCGTTGCAGCAGTTGGCGCTGCAGTTGGGTGAAGCGTGTCAGGTTAAGGCGGGAGATCGCGGAGCCTGACACGGCATCACCCGACGCGACCTCGCCAAGGAAATCTAGGGTGCGGGGTCTCTGTATTGACCAACCCAGCACCGCCACCACGGCAATTGGGCAATGCCACGACTGGTAAATCTGAGAACTTAAGACCTTTTCGCCCTGAAGCCCTTGTTATATCTGGAAGTATTGCTATCAACTAAATAGCGTCTCAATGGGAACGAATCATCGTCCCATAGGCTTGATCGGTCAAAATTTCCAGCAGCATCGCGTGCGGCACCCGACCATCGACCACGTGCACCGCGTTCACACCGCTCTTGGCGGCGTCAATCGCACCGGCCAGCTTGGGCAGCATGCCGCCGCTGATGGTGCCATCGGCAATCAGGTCGTCGATTTGGCGGGGTGTGAGTTCGGTCAGTAGCCTGCCAGCAGCGTCGAGCACACCCTTGATGTTGGTCAGCATCACCAGCTTCTCGGCCTTCAAGACCGTGGCCAGCTTGGCGGCGACCACGTCGGCGTTGATGTTGTAGCTCTCGTTGTTTTCACCAAACCCAATCGGGCTGATGACCGGTATGAAGGCGTCGTCTTGCAGCGCCTTGACCACGCTCGGGTCGATGCTCACGATGTCGCC
>CAZANT010000365.1:0-2570 GCA_964486575.1 uncultured Burkholderiaceae bacterium
TCAACGAAAACGACACGGTGGTCAACGACGAGATCAAGTTCGGCGACAACGACACCCTTGGTGCGTTGGTCGCGAACCTGATCGAGGCGGACGCGCTGGTAATCCTGACGGACCAGAAAGGTCTGTACACCGCCGACCCGCGCAAAGACCCAGCGGCGGAATTTGTACATGTCGCCAAGGCCGGAGACCCTGCACTGGAAGCCATGGCCGGGGGGGCTGGGTCCAGCCTGGGCAAGGGCGGCATGATCACCAAGATTCTGGCCGCCAAGCGTGCGGCCGGTTCGGGTGCGTCCACCGTCATCGCCTGGGGCCGTGAGCCAGACGTGCTGATGCGCCTGGGCGCTGGCGAGGCCATTGGCACCCTGCTGGTCGCGCAAACACAGAAGAACCAGGCGCGCAAGCAGTGGATTGCCGACCACTTGCAGTTGCGCGGTGCGGTCACCGTCGACGAAGGGGCCGCCCTCAAGCTCTGCGACGGCGGAAAAAGCCTGCTGCCCATCGGCATGACTGCCGTGGAAGGTGATTTTTCACGCGGTGACGTGATTGCTATCCGCGATGCGTCTGGCACCGAGATTGCCAGAGGGTTGGCGAATTACGCAAGTTCAGAAGCGCGACTGATTTGTCGCAAGCCCTCGACCGACTTGGAGCGTTTGCTGGGCTACATTGCCGAGCCGGAGATGGTCCACCGGACGAACCTCGTGCTGACCCGCGCCTGAGCGCAGGTTAAGTCCGGTCAGTTCACGATGTTTTGCCCCGGGCTGCGCAGCGATCGGGCGATGTCGCTCACTGACGAGGCGGGCGCTGCACCGGTGCAGACCCCTTGGCTGGCCAGCCGCAGTGAATGGTTGGACGGTGTGTTGCCATAGAGCGACCGCCACTCCGGTGACTGCGCAAGGACCCAGCCGCTGGCAGGGTTGTGCCGCGCATAGGTCTTGACCTGGGCCGACGCGCAACGGATGCCTTCGTACATCGCATTCACCGTGCCGCTCGGACTGGTTGCCACGACCACGTAGCGCACCACCCCGTCTTTGCCAATTTGAAGCGTGCTGATGTCCACGCCAAATTGCAGTGTCGAGTTGACGGGGCCGTCAAAAGGTACCAGACCTTTCAGGTTGAGTGCAGGCGGCGGGGGGGCGGTGGCTTCCTGCCACTCGGCCTCACCAAACAGCAGCTGCGCTGAAGCCTGTCCGCTCACCAGCGCCAAGGACAGCATGGCGAGCCAGCGGCTCGTGCGGACGGGCCGCATCTCACAAGCCTTCATTCTTGGCTTCCAGTGTGTGGTGTTCGTGGTTGGTGTGCGGATCGGGCTCAAACGTCGCCCCCGGTGGCAACTCGAAGCTTGCACCCGGCATACCGTCGTGCGGCAGATCGCCGCTGTCCGTGCCCCGCAGCTGGCGGCCGCCACCCCGCAAGTAACGGTTACGGTGTTCCTGCCGTGGCAGGTAACGAGACAGCTCTGTCAAAGCGAGTTCGTAGACGCCACGCTTGAACTCCACCACCACGTCCAGCGGTACCCAGTAGTCGTTCCAGCGCCATGCATCGAATTCGGGATGGTTGGTGGCACGCAGGTTCAAATCCCAGTCGTGCCCGACCAACTGCAGCAGGAACCAGATTTGTTTCTGGCCCTTGTAGTGTCCGCGCGCATCGCGGCGGATGTACCGGTCTGGCACCTCATAGCGCAACCAATCCCGGGTGCGGGCAACGATCCGAACATGCTCCGGCAGCAAACCCACCTCTTCCTGCAATTCGCGGAACATGGCCTGCTCGGGGTTTTCACCCCGGTCAATGCCGCCTTGCGGAAACTGCCAGGAATGGGTACGGATGCGCTTGCCCCAAAACACCTGGTTCTTCTGGTTGAGCAGGATGATGCCGACGTTCGGCCTAAAGCCGTCCCGGTCAAGCATAATCAAACCCCAATTTTTAAACTGTAACCATTATGCACGGCGCCCCGCGCCCGGCAAGGGTCTGCAGCCGCCGATCCCCCCTTTTTGCCCGTCCCCCACTGCCGATGAAAGCCTCCCAATTCTTCATTTCGACCCTCAAGGAAGCGCCCGCCGACGCCGAGGTGGTCAGCCACAAGCTGATGATGCGCGCCGGCCTGATCAAAAAGCTCGGTGCGGGGATTTACAACTACATGCCCATGGGCCTGAGGGTGATCCGCAAGGTCGAGGCAATCGTCCGTGAAGAAATGAACCGCGCCGGCGCGGTGGAACTGACGATGCCGGTGATCCAACCGGCTGAGCTGTGGCAGGAAACGGGCCGTTTTGGCAAGATGGGTCCCGAATTACTGCGCATCAAAGACCGCCACGACCGCGACTTTGTGGTGCAGCCCACCAGCGAAGAGGTGATCACCGACATTGCCCGGCAGGAACTTCGCAGCCACAAGCAATTGCCCAAGAATTTCTACCAAATTCAGACCAAATTCCGTGACGAGCGGCGGCCGCGTTTTGGCCTGATGCGCGGTCGCGAGTTCACAATGAAAGACGCCTACAGCTTTGACCGCGACATGGTCAGTGCCAAGGCCAGCTACCAGGTGATGGCGCAAGCCTACCGCCGGATTTTTGACCGCT
>CAZANT010000366.1:0-2563 GCA_964486575.1 uncultured Burkholderiaceae bacterium
GGCCGCACCGTGACGACATCGCCGCCATGGACTGGCGCCAACTGCAGGCGGCCGTCGCCCGTTGTGAGTCCTGTGCGCTGTGCCGCACCCGCACGAACACCGTGTTCGGTGTCGGCCCCCTGCCGGGCGACACCCCGCCCCAGGTGGACTGGCTGGTTGTGGGTGAAGCCCCCGGTGAGAACGAAGACCTGGCCGGCGAACCCTTCGTGGGCCAGGCCGGCAAGTTGCTGGACAACATGCTCAAGGCGGTCGGCCTCAGCCGCCATGGGGCCAGTGCGCCCGGTAACGGCGCCGGGCCATTGAAAGGCGCCTTCATTGCCAACGTGCTCAAGTGCCGCCCGCCCGGCAACCGCAACCCGACGCCCGAGGAGGTAGCCCAGTGCCTGCCCTACCTGGAGCGGCAAGTGGCCCTTTTGCAACCCAAAATCATCGTCGCCGCCGGCCGGTTTGCGGTGCAGGCCCTGCTGCAAGACACCGTGCCCGACGTGCACACCCAGCCGCTCGGCAAGCTGCGGGGCAGGGTGCACCGCTACCAGGGTGTGCCGGTGGTTGTCACTTACCACCCCGCGTATTTGCTGCGCGCTCTGCCCGAGAAAGCCAAGACCTGGGCCGACCTGTGCCTGGCGCTCGACACGCTGACAAGCGCCTGATCCCTACAATTCACAGATGACTTTCACAGAGATGCTGCGCTCGGCAGAGCGAACCAACGCCTCCATGCTGTGCGTTGGCTTGGACCCCGAGCCCGCCAAGTTTCCGGACGCTTTGCGTGGCGATGCCAGCAGGATTTTTGATTTCTGCGCCGCCATCGTCGACGCCACCGCCGATCTGGCCATCGCATTCAAGCCGCAGATTGCGTACTTTGCAGCGCACCGGGCCGAGGCACAGCTGGAGCGGCTGATCGCCCACATCCGCCGGGCCGCGCCCCAAGTGCCGGTCATTCTGGACGCCAAACGCGGTGACATCGGCTCGACCGCCGAGCAGTACGCGCTGGAGGCCTTTGAGCGCTATGGCGCCGACGCGGTCACGCTGTCGCCTTTCATGGGGTTCGATTCGGTCCAGCCCTACCTGAAGCACCACGGCAAGGGCGCTTTCCTGCTCTGCCGCACCTCCAACCCCGGTGGGGACGATCTGCAGGCGCAGCGCCTGGCTTCGGTGGACGGTGAGCCGCGGGTGTACGAACACATCGCCCGCCTGGCCCAGGGTCCCTGGAACCTGAACGGGCAGCTCGGCCTGGTGGTGGGGGCGACCTACCCGACAGAGATCGAACGGGTGCGCGCGGTGGCACCCACGCTGCCGCTGCTGATTCCCGGTGTGGGCGCGCAAGGCGGCGACGCGGTGGCCACAGTCAAGGCCGGCTGGCGGCCCGATGCGCCGATTGTGGTGAATTCGTCGCGCGCCATTCTGTACGCCGCGTCGGGCAACGACTTCGCCGCCGCCGCGCGGCGCGAAGCCCAAAAAACACGGGATGTGCTGCAAGCGGCAAAATCAGGCTTATGAACGCGTTGAACGTCACCGAACTGATGCAGGCCATGGGCGTGCAGGCCCGCCAGGCCTCGGCCGAGATGGCCAAGGCTTCCACCGCCACCAAAAACCGCGCGCTCAAGACCCTGGCCCAGCTGTTGCGCGCCAACGTGGATGCGCTGCAGGTGGACAACGCCAAAGACATCGACCGTGCGGTGGCCGCAGGCCTGTCTGCGCCCATGGTCGACAGGCTGCGCTTGAGCCCCAAGGTGATTGCCACCGTCGCCGAGGGCTGCGAACAGCTCGCCGCCATGCCCGACGTGATCGGCGACATTGTGGGATTGAAGCAGCAGCCCAGCGGTATCCGTGTGGGCCAAATGCGGGTGCCTTTGGGTGTGTTCGGCATGATCTTCGAGAGCCGGCCCAACGTGACCATCGAGGCGGCGTCGCTCAGTATCAAGAGCGGCAACGCCTGCATCTTGCGCGGTGGCTCCGAGGCCATCGAGTCCAACCAGGCGCTGGCCCGACTGGTGCAGCGGGCGCTGACCGAGAGCGGCCTGCCCGCCGAGGCGGTTCAAATGGTGCCCACCACCGATCGCGAGGCCGTGGGCCAACTGATCACCATGCCGCAGTACGTGGACGTGGTCATCCCCCGCGGCGGCAAAGGACTGATCGAGCGCATCAGCCGCGAGGCCAAGGTGCCCGTCATCAAGCACCTGGACGGCAATTGCCACACCTATGTGGACGACCCTTGCGACATCGCCATGGCGGTCACGGTGGCCGACAACGCCAAAACCAACAAGTACAGCCCGTGCAACGCAAGCGAGGGCCTGCTGGTCGCGCGCGGCGTGGCGGCCGAGTTCCTGCCGCTGATTGGCGCGGTGTATGCCGCCAAGGGCGTGGAGATGCGCTGCGACGCCGAGGCCCAAGCCATTTTGGCGGCAGTGCCCGGCGCGCAAGTCGTGACGGCAACCGAACAGGACTGGTTTGAGGAATACCTCGCGCCCATCATCAGCGTGAAGGTGGTCGCCGGGCTGGACGAAGCGATTGCCCACATCAACCACTACAGCAGCCACCACACCGACGCCATCCTGACCCGCGA
>CAZANT010000367.1:0-2560 GCA_964486575.1 uncultured Burkholderiaceae bacterium
CGACATCGCCCTGCCGCCGTCGCTCATTGACGGGCTGAACGACTATGTGCCCGACCTCACCGTGGTGCGCGTGCCCGGCGCCACCCACTGGATCGTGCACGAGCAACCGGAACGTGTGGCGCGGGAAATCAGCGGCTTCATCGGATCTGGATTGCTACATACTTAGTAGCTTGACCGCAAGATTTGACCGGGGCTTGGCACCAAAAAGGCTTTAGGATTATTTGATAACAGCCCCACGGGAACCAGCCGCCAGGCCGTTCAGTACACCGACGGCTCGCCAGGTGGCCGCGTCTTGAAGCGTTTGTGCACCCAGAAGTACTGGGCCGGCATCTTCACAATTTCGGCCTGTAGGCGCTGGTTCATCAGCGCCGTGTCGGCCACCGCATCGGTGGTCGGAAAGTCGGCCCAAGGTTCGTGGAAACGCACCCGGTAGCCCCGTCCGCCGGGCAACAACTCGGTCACTACCAGCTGCACCTTCATGTCGAGCAGCCGCGCCATGCGCGACGGTGCCAGCAAGGTGGCGGTGGGCACGCCAAAAAACGGTACAAACGCCGCATCCTTGGGGCCGAAGTCCATGTCTGGCAGATTGAAGAACCCCATGCCGGCGCGGATGGCGCGCAGCAACGGCTTGGCGGTTTCGTGGCGCGAAAAAATGCTGGCGTTGCCGAACCGCAGCCGCGCCCGCTTCAGGGCCGCGTCCACCACCGGGTTGCTTTGCGCCTGGTAGATCGAGCAGCCGCGCCGTGTGATGAAGAGCTGTATGGCCGCACCCGCCACGTCCAGCCCCAGAAAGTGTGGTGCCAGCCACATCACAGCGCCGGAGTGGGTGTCGGCAAAGTTCACTGGGCCCTCCACCTGGATCAGCCGTTTGAGCCGGGCCGGTGACGCATACCAGAGCAGACTGCGTTCCAGAAAACTTCGCCCCAGCCATTGGAAGTGCGCGTAGGCCATCTCCCGGCGCTCGGACTCCGAACGCTCTGGGAAACAGAGCTCCAGGTTGCGCAGTGCAACGCGCCGCCGGGCGCCGGCCAGCGGCCAGAGCAAACAACCGAGGCCTCGCCCGAGCCACGCAAGCACCGGCAAGGGCAACCAATGCAACAGCCACAACAAGGCTAACAACAAACGGATCATGCGGTGGCCTCGGTGTTCGGAGTCTTGTGTTCGATACGCGGCTGCTTGTAACGGGCATATCCCCAAAGGTACTGTTGCGGGCATTCGCGGATCAGTCGCTCCACTTCGCCATTGAGCTGGGCCACGGCGGTGGGCAGGTCGGCTGACAGTGGCTGCTGTAACTCGCGGCAGTGCAGCCGGTAGCCCCGGCCCCAGGGCAGGCGCTCGCTCCACACCATCAGCGTGGCGGCCCCGGTTTGCTGGGCCAGCCGCGCGGCCAGCGTCATGGTGTAAGCCTCGCGCCCAAAAAAGGGGGACCACAGGCCCAGGCCTTCGGGTGGCACCTGATCCGGTAACAAGCCGACCGCCTGGCCGCGTCGCAGCGCTTTGATCATGTCACGCACGCCAGACAGGTTGGTGGGCACAGCCCTCAACCCGGGCCGGCTGCGGGCCGAGTCTTCCAGATCGGCCAGCGCCGCCTTGCGAGCTGGTCGGTACAGCACGGTGAGCGGGCCGTGGTCGGCGCTGTACCGGAGTGCCAGCGCCTGGGCCAGCACTTCGAAACACCCGAGGTGTGGCGTCAGCAGCAACACTCCCCGGCCACTGGCATAGGCCGCGTCGAGCGGCGGCAGGTTGTCCCAGCTGCATGGCGGCGGCTGGGCACCAAACCAGATGCGGGGAAGCTCGGCCGTCATGCAGCCGGTTTGGCCCACCGCACCGCGAACGTCCGCAAACCGGTAACCCGCTTGCGCGGCATTGGCCCGAAAAGCCCCGCGGTAACGCGGCGAGGCCAGAAATGTGACCCACCCGAGCACCCAACCGACGGCCTGGAGCAGCCCGAGCGGCCAATGGGAAAGGGTCTTGAAAAGGCTCAGCATCCGATTTCTGTAGAATAAAAAGGTCGCTGAGTTAAATGAGCAACTTGCAGGGCGACATGGGTCGGATTTCACCGTCCCGCTAAATAAATCTGCTAAAGCGTTCGCCAGAGCCAACAGGCTGACGGCAACGCCGTACCAACCTGTGGAGTTTATTCAAATGGCGAACGACTTTCTTTTCACGTCCGAATCGGTCTCTGAAGGCCACCCCGACAAGGTGGCCGATCAGGTGTCCGACGCAATTCTGGACGCGATCTTCAAACAAGACCCTCTGTCCCGCGTCGCCGCCGAAACGCTTTGCAACACCGGCCTCGTTGTACTGGCCGGTGAAATCACCACCAACGCGCACGTTGACTACATCCAGGTGGCGCGCGACACCATCAAGCGCATCGGCTACGACAACACCGAATACGGCATCGACTACAAGGGCTGCGCGGTCATGGTCTGCTACGACAAGCAGTCCAACGACATCGCCCAGGGCGTGGACCAGGCGAGCGATGACGTGCTCAATACCGGCGCGGGCGACCAGGGCCTGATGTTCGGCTACGCCTGCAGCGAAACGCCCGAGCTGATGC
>CAZANT010000368.1:0-2555 GCA_964486575.1 uncultured Burkholderiaceae bacterium
GTTTTGCTACACCAAGTGGCAGGTGGCCAGCACCATCATCGGCATCACCTCCCAGACACAACTGGACGACGACATCGACGCGCTCAACATCGCGCTGTCGCCCGAGGTACTGGCCGCGATCGACGCAATCCGTTGGGAAATGAAGGACCCCGCTCTGTAACTGTCACGCCATGGGCAAAAAAGACCACGTCAGCGAAACACCGGCCACGCAACTGCTCAAGGCCCACCAAGTCGCCTACACCGAGCACCCCTATGAGTACATGGAACACGGCGGAGCCCAGCACAGCGCCCAAGTGCTGGGCATGGACCCATTCACTGTGGTGAAGACGCTGGTGATGCAGGACCAAGACGCCAAGCCGCTGTTGGTGTTGATGCATGGCAACCGCACCGTGTCCACCAAGAATCTGGCCCGGCAGATTGGGGCCAAGTCCGTTGAGCCCTGCAAACCCGAAGTGGCCAACCGGCACAGCGGCTACCTGGTGGGCGGTACCTCCCCGTTTGGCACCCGCAAGGCCATGCCGGTCTACATCGAGTCCACCATCCTGAGCTTGCCGCGCATTGCCATCAACGGCGGGCGGCGTGGGTTTCTGGTCGGGTTGGACCCGCAGGTGTGCGTGCAATTGCTGGGTGCGCAGCCGGTGCAATGTGCGCTGGCAGAATAAGAGCATGGAATTCATCAATCCGCTGCTGGCCACCGTGGCCGCCTACCTGTTGGGCTCGCTGTCGTTCGCTGTCATTGTCAGTAAGCTGATGGGCCTGAGCGACCCGCGCAGCTACGGGAGCAAGAACCCGGGCGCGACCAACGTGCTGCGTTCTGGCAGCAAGGCGGCGGCCATCGCCACCCTGTTGCTGGACGCGATGAAAGGTTTTGTGCCGGTGGTGCTGGTCAAGGCCTGGGGTCAGCCCCATGGCCTGGAAGACGGTACCGTGGGCTTGGTCGCGCTCGCCGCATTTCTGGGCCACCTGTACCCGGTGTTTTTCAGGTTCGAGGGTGGCAAGGGTGTGGCCACCGCGCTGGGCGCGTTGTTCGGCATCCACTGGGTGCTGGGTCTGGCCACCGGCGGTACCTGGCTGATCATTGCGTATTTCTTCCGCTACTCGTCACTCGCCTCGCTGTCCGCCGCAGTGTTCGCGCCGGTGTACTACCTGTTTGGCAACCGTGTGGTGTGGTACGCCGACAAAGCGGTTGCGGTGGCCATCGTGGTCATGGCCATGCTCCTGATTTGGCGCCACCGCGAAAACATCAACCGTTTGGTGCAGGGCAAAGAGTCCAAGCTTGGCAGCGGCAAAAAGAAGTAGCGCGGCGGGCGCGCTGCGTCAGTAACGGCGCTCCAGCGTCATTTGGTCGGCATCGCGCCGCATCTGGAAGCGGGTCAGAAAGCTGTTGCCCAGCAATACAAAAGGCATGGGCTGGGGCGTGACCACGGCGTCCACCCCGAACACGTTCACATCCCCCAAGCGCACGCTGTCGAGCCGCAGACGGTAACCCTGCACTTGGCCGTTGGCGGTGTTGAGCCGCACCGGTTGGCCGCTGGTGTAGGCGATGCCCGGCCGCTCGGCCTCGGCCGCACCCATGGCCACCTGGGTGGCCCCGGTGTCGACCATGAACTGCACCGGCCGGTTGTTGATGCTGCCATTCGCCATGAAATGGCCGCCTGAATTCGCCGTGAGCACCACCTTGTTACCGCCACCGTCCGCATTGGCGCGCGTGCCCACACTGGCTGGGGCATCACCAACCCTCAAAGTCAGCGTTTTTCCACCCACAGCCAGCACCGCCTCGTCGCCCTGGGTGCTGATGACTTTCACGCCCTGGTGGCTTTCCCCCGGCGCCACGCTTTTGGGCGCGCCACCATCGACGATCAGCAGCGCGCGGTTGCCCAACATGCCGGTCAGGGTGACCGAGGCAGCCCATGCCGCCTCAACGCCGGCGACCAAGGCCATGACCAAAAGCCATCGCCACAACACTGCCAAAGCGCCGGGCCGTCCCAGACAAAGAACGGCACTACGTTCAAGCAGAGCGCGGAACCGGCCCGTAGGGCGCAGCGCAGTACGCGCGTTGGCCAGCAAGGGTGACATGCCTCAGTCGCGGAAGTTGTTGAAAGAGATGGGCAGGTCGGTGATCTCTTTGCGCAACAAGGCCATCGCCGCCTGCAGGTCGTCGCGTTTCGCGCCCGTGACGCGCACCGCGTCGCCCTGGATGGACGCTTGCACCTTGAGCTTGCTTTCCTTGATGGTCTTGGTGATTTTTTTGGCCTGCTCGGTCTCAATGCCATTGCGCACCTTGATCACCTGCTTGACCTTGTCGCCGCCCATCTTTTGCACATCGCCCACGTCCAGAAAGCGCACGTCGACCTCGCGTTTGGCGAGTTTTGCGCGCAGCACGTCTTCCACCTGCTGGAGTTGGAAGTCGGCATCGCCAAAGAGTGTGATTTCCTTGTCCTTCAACTCAATGGCGGCGGAGGTGCCCTTGAAGTCGAAGCGGGTGGCGATTTCCTTGGCAGTGTTCTCTACCGCGTTTTTCACTTCCACCAAGTTGGGTTCACACACGGTGTCAA
>CAZANT010000369.1:0-2553 GCA_964486575.1 uncultured Burkholderiaceae bacterium
TGTACCAGCAGCAGATGGAAGCGGGTGCAAACGGCCAAACCGCCCTCGCCTGAGAATTTTTTGAGCCTTATAGCCCCTGAGCCTTAGTCGAACCTGATTTCATAGCTATGAAAATCATAGTGTTCGGGGCGGGCGCATGGGGCACGGCACTGGCCATCAGCGCGGCGCGTTCGGGCCAGCACGCGGTCACGCTCTGGGCGCGTGACCCGGCGCAAGCGGCAGCGCTGCACGCCACGCGCGAAAACACCCGCTACCTGCCGGGCATCGCCTTGCCCGCCCCGTTGTCGGTGGCCCGTGCTGGGCAAAGTCCGGCCGACGCCATGGCCGGACACGACCTCGCCATCATCGCCACCCCCATGGCGGGTTTGCGCGGCATGCTGGGCGCGCTGTCGGAAGGCACGGTGCCAGTGGCTTGGCTGTGCAAGGGTTTTGAGGCGCCGCACGCTGCTGGCGCTGCCTCAGCCGGCGAGGCGCCTGTGGGTTTGCTGGGCCATGAAATCCAGCAGCAATTGAGCGCTGGTTTGCCCGCTGGTGGGCCGGATTGCGGTGTGCTGAGTGGGCCGAGTTTTGCGCAAGAAGTTGCACGTGGCCAGCCCACTGCCTTGGTTGCCGCCAGCCGCCATGCCAGCGTGCGTGACGCGCTGGTCGCTGCCTTTCACAGCCCCACGCTGCGGGTCTATGCCAACGACGACATTGCTGGCGTGGAAGTGGGTGGCGCGGTGAAAAACGTGCTGGCGATTGCCACCGGTTTGTGCGACGGCCTGCAGCTGGGCTTGAACGCCCGCGCCGCGCTCATCACCCGAGGCCTGGCCGAAATGACGCGCCTGGGCGTGGCCCTGGGGGCACGTGCCGACACCTTCATGGGACTGAGCGGGCTGGGGGATCTGGTGCTGACTGCCACCGGTGACCTGAGCCGCAACCGGCGTGTGGGCCAGTTGCTCGCCGAAGGCCAGTCCCTGCAGCAGGCGGTGGACTCGCTGGGCCATGTGGCCGAAGGCGTGTACAGCGCCCGCACCGTGGTGCAGCGGGCAAAGAGCCTGGGCGTGGAAATGCCCATCGCACAGGCTGTGGTGGCCCTGCTGAACGGGCAGATTCAGCCGGCGCAGGCAGTGGCGCTGCTGATGGGCCGGGGCGCGCGCGGCGAAGTGTGAGTCGGGACAGTCGCCGACCCGGCGTCAGATTTCCAGATTGTCGATCAGGCGTGTGCCGCCGATCTTGGCGGCGCCGAGCAGCACCAGCTTGCCAGGCTGGGCGTCGGCGGTCTCCGGCGGCTGCAGGTCGCTACGGCGGCGCACTGTCAGGTAGTCGGGTCGCCAGCCACGCCGGGCCAGGGTGTGCATGGCACGCGCTTCCATTGCTTCGCGAGCCGCAGGCAGGTCGGGCGCAGCCAGTACTTCGGTGGCCAGGTTCTTGAGTGCCAGCGAGAGCTGCACCGCTTCGGCCCGTTCGGACGGGCTCAGGTAGCCGTTGCGCGAACTCAGGGCCAGGCCATCCTCGGCCCGCTGGGTCTCGCCGCCCACGATCTCGATGGGCAGCACAAACTGCCGCACCATGTGGCGAATCACCATCAGCTGCTGGTAGTCCTTCTTGCCGAACAGCGCCACGCCACCAGGCGTGGCACCGAACACACAGGAAAACAGCTTCATCACCACGGTGCTCACACCAATGAAAAAGCCGGGACGGAAGTGGCCTTCCAGCAGGTCGGCCAGTTCAGCCGGTGGGTGCACCTTGAAGCCTTGTGGCTCAGGGTACATCTCTTTTTCGTTGGGTGCGAACACGATGTCGCAGCCGGCTTCGGCCAGCTTGTTGCAGTCGGCTTCAAAGGTGCGGGGGTAGGTGTCAAAGTCTTCGTGCGGCGCGAACTGCAGCCGGTTCACAAAGATGCTGGCCACCGTCACATCGCCCAGAGGCTGGGCCTGCCGCACCAGCGCGAGGTGGCCATCGTGCAGATTGCCCATCGAGGGCACAAACGCCGGCTTGCGGAAAGCCTGCAGGTGCTGTCGCAGTTCGGCAATGGTGTGGACGACGTGCATGGGCGTGTCTGATAGTACAAACCGGGTAATGTAGCCGCTCCGAAGGCGGCGTTTCACAGGCCTACCAGGCGTGCAGCGCGTTGTCCGGGAAGCTGCCGTCTTTCACCGCGCGAACGTAGGCGGCAATCGCGCCTTGCACGCTGTCGGCACCTTCCATGAAGTTGCGCACGAACTTGGGGTTCTTGCCCAGGTTGATGCCCAGCATGTCGTGCATCACCAGCACCTGGCCGGCCGTGCCCTTGCCGGCACCGATGCCAATGGTGTGGCAATGCGTGAGTTCTTCAGTCAGCGGCGTGGCCAGAGCCTCGGGCACCATCTCCAGCACGAGCATGGCAGCGCCGGCGTCCTGTAGCGCGTGCGCTTGTTGCTTCATCAGCACGGCAGCAGCATCTTCGCGGCCCTGCACGCGGTAGCCACCCAGGGAATGCACGGTTTGGGGCGTCAGACCCAGGTGGGCGCAGACCGGGATACCACGCTCCACCAGAAAACGCACCGTTTCGGCGGTCCAGCCGCCGCCTTC
>CAZANT010000370.1:0-2546 GCA_964486575.1 uncultured Burkholderiaceae bacterium
TCCGGCAGATCGGCATCTACAACCCCAAAGGCCAGCTCTACACCCCGGTCGACAAGGACCAGGTGATGTACTACCGCGAAGACAAAGCCGGGCAGATCCTGCAGGAGGGCATCAACGAGGCCGGTGGCATGGCCAGCTGGATCGCGGCGGCCACCTCCTACAGCACCAACAACCGCATGATGGTGCCGTTCTACGTCTACTACTCGATGTTCGGCTTTCAGCGCATTGGCGACCTGGCCTGGGCCGCCGGCGACATGCAGGCGCGCGGCTTCTTGCTGGGCGGCACCTCGGGCCGTACCACGCTCAACGGCGAAGGCCTGCAGCACGAAGACGGCCACAGCCACATCCTGGCCGGCACCATCCCCAACTGCATCAGCTACGACCCGACGTTCGCGCACGAGGTGGCGGTGATCTTGCATCACGGGTTGAAGCGCATGGTGGAGAAGCAAGACAACGTCTTTTTCTACTTGACCCTGCTCAACGAAAACTACGCGATGCCGGGGCTGACCCCAGGCACCGAGTCGCAAATCATCCAGGGCATGTACCTGTGCAAACCCGGTGCGGCGAACGACGCGCTGCCCCGTGTGCAGTTGCTGGGCAGCGGCACCATCCTGCGCGAGAGCATTGCCGCGCAGGTGCTGCTGGCAGCCGACTGGGGCGTTGCAGCCGACGTGTGGAGCTGCCCCAGCTTCAACGAGCTGGCACGCGAGGGCCAAGACACCGAACGCTGGAACCTGTTGCACCCCACCGACGAGGCGCGCACACCGTTTGTGGCACAGCAGCTGGGGGGCCACAGCGGCCCGGTTGTTGCGTCCACCGACTACATGAAGGCCTATGCCGAACAGATCCGCTCCTTCTTGCCCAAGGGCAGAACCTACAAGGTGCTGGGCACCGACGGCTTTGGCCGCAGCGACTTCCGTACTCGGCTGCGCGAGCATTTCGAGGTCAACCGCCACTACATCGTGGTCGCCGCGCTCAAGGCGCTGAGCGAGGACGGTGTGCTGCCGGTGGCCAAGGTGGCCGAAGCGATCCAGAAATACGGCATCCGCACGGACCGTGTGAACCCGTTGTACGCCTGAACCCCTGGAGATACGCATGGCAACGATGGACATCCAGGTTCCCGACATCGGCGACTTTGACTCGGTCGGGGTGATCGAGCTGTTGGTCAAAGTGGGCGACACGGTCAAGCCCGAGCAAAGCCTCATCACCGTGGAAAGCGACAAGGCCTCGATGGAGATCCCTTCGTCGCACGGCGGCGTGGTCAAAGAGATCAAAGTGAAGATCGGCGACCAGGTGAGCCAAGGCTCGGTGGTGGTGGTGCTGGAAACGGCCGCTGAAGCGGCCCCCGCCCCAGCCGAGCCCGCGAAAGCGGCGGATTTGGAGCCAGAAATACCTCAAACCTCAGCGAAAGAAAACGGAAATGCTCCTAACTCAGTAGCAATGTCTACTGGCACCTCCGCCACCCCGGTCGAGGTGCGGGTACCTGACATCGGCGACTTCAAAGACGTGGCGGTGATCGAACTGCTGGTCAAACCAGGCGAGGCAGTGAAGCTTGAACAAAGCCTGGTCACAGTGGAGAGCGACAAGGCGTCGATGGAGATCCCGTCGTCGTCCGCCGGGGTGTTGAAAGAACTCAAAGTCAAGGTGGGCGACCGGGTCAACATTGGTGACCTGCTGGCCGTGCTAGAAGGTACATCTGCCGCGGCCCCTGCAGCGCCTTCTGCGCCAGCACCCGTCGCCAAGACCGCGCCCGCCAACACCCCAGCCCTCGGCAGCCAGGCACCGGTGGCCAGCGCGCTGGTTCCCGCCCACGACCCCACCGCGCCAGCGCTGAAGGCCCCGCACGCTTCGCCCTCGGTTCGCAAATTCGCCCGCGAGTTGGGCGTGCCGCTGGCGGAAGTCGCTGGCTCTGGCCCCAAAGGCCGCATCACCCAGGACGACGTGCAAGCCTTCACCAAAGCGGTGATGGCGGGCACCGCACAAACCCGCGCCATGGCTTCGGTAGCCAAACCGGCAGCCTCCGGGGGTGGCGAAGCACTGGGCCTGTTGCCCTGGCCCAAGGTGGACTTTGCCAAGTTCGGCCCCGTGGAACGCAAGGACCTCGGGCGAATCAAGAAGATCAGCGGTGCGAACCTGCACCGCAACTGGGTGCTGATCCCCCACGTGACCAACCACGACGACGCTGACATCACCGAACTGGAGGCCTTCCGCGTGGCCACCAACAAAGAGAACGAGAAGTCGGGTGTGAAGGTGACCATGTTGGCCTTCCTGATCAAGGCCTGTGTGGCCGCGTTGAAAAAATTTCCGGACTTCAACAGCAGCCTGGACGGTGACCAGTTGGTGCTGAAGCAGTACTTCCACATCGGCTTCGCGGCCGACACACCCAACGGTTTGGTCGTGCCAGTCATCAAAAACGCGGACCAAAAAGGCGTGTTGCAGATCAGCCAGGAAATGGGCGACTTGGCCAAAAAAGCGCGCGATGGCAAGCTGGGCCCGGCCGACATGACCGGCGCCTGCTTCACCATCAGCTCGCTGGGCGGCATTGG
>CAZANT010000371.1:0-2539 GCA_964486575.1 uncultured Burkholderiaceae bacterium
CATGACCGACGTCACCCTGCAAAACTTTGAAGCCGAGGTCATGGAAGCCTCCCGATCCACACCGGTGCTGGTCGACTTCTGGGCCGACTGGTGCGGCCCCTGCAAGTCGCTCGGGCCGATTCTGGAAAAGCTTGAAACAGCTTACGAGGGCCGCTTCAAGCTGGTCAAGGTCAATGCCGACGAAGAGCAGCAGTTGTCCAGCGCCTTCGGCGTGCGCAGCCTGCCAACCTGCATCTTGTTGATCGACGGCAAGCCGGTGGATGGCTTCATGGGTGCGCTGCCCGAGGGCAAGGTGCGCGAGTTTCTCGACAAACACCTGCCCACACCGGAAGAACTCGCCGCCGAGGAAGAGGATGAGGAAGCCCTCGATTTGCTGGCCGAGGGCAACGCCGACGCCGCGTTGGAAAAACTCCAGAATGCCGTGGCCACCGACCCGGCCAACGAGGCCGCGCGTTTTGACTATGTGAAGCTGCTGCTGCAAATGGGCCGCGACGACGATGCCAAGGTCGCCTTCGCGCCGGTGATCGCCACCACCGCCCAGAACCGCCGCTTTGACGCCCTACAGCGCTGGATGAATGCTATTGATTCTGTAGCTTCAACACCAGATTTTGCTATGGCTGACGCTGAATTTGATGCAAAAATCGCTGCCAACCGCCGCGATTTCGACGCCCGCTTCGCCAAAGCCCAGTTGCTGATGGCCACCCAGCGCTGGACCGAGGCCATGGACGAGTTGCTGGAGATTCTGATGCGCGACAAGGCCTGGCGCGACGAACTCGCCCGCAAAACCTACATCGGCATCCTGGAACTGATCGAGCCGCCCAAAGCCAAAGTGGCCGATGGGCAAATCCCCCCCCAAGACCCCACAGTGGCCAGCTACCGCCGCCGCCTGAGCAGCGTGGTGCTGAGCTAGCGGGGCACCGGGCTGGAACCAATCCAGCCCACCCCCACTCGGACAGAGGTGCGCGGCTCCCGCGCGTTACGGGCGCCCGATGACCATACCTCGCCGACAAGCTGTCTTCTCGCTGCTCGCGCTGCTGCCGGCCCTGCCATCTCACGCGCAACGCCAAACCGCATCCCCCGACGCCGGCGAGGAGGTGGTGCTGGTCCCTTTGAAGGTGGGACCGGCAGCCATTGAGTTGCAGTTTGCGCCCGGCTTCAGCGCCACCCAACGCGAACTCGCCAAACAGTGGGTTCTGCGCTCGGCCAATGCGGTCGTTGCCTACTTCGGCCGCTACCCGGTGAGTGGCGGCGAAATTGTGCTGGTGCCGGTGGAGGGCAACGGCGTCAATGGCGGCACCACGTTCAACGGCCCGCCACCCACAGTGCGCGTCAACCTCGGGCTCAACACCAGCCCCGCCCGCCTGCTGGACGACTGGGTCATGGTCCACGAAATGGTGCACCTCGCCATCCCCTACCTGCCGCGTCGCCACAGCTGGTTTCACGAGGGCACCGCCACCTATGTGGAGATCATTGCCCGCGCCCGCGCCGGGCTGACCAGCGCCAGCAGCGTGTGGGTGCAGCTCCCCGCCAACCTGCACCAAGGTCTCCCCCAACCGGGCGACCGCGGGCTGGACTTCACCCCCAGCTGGGGCCGCACCTACTGGGGCGGTGCGATGTTCTGCCTGCTGGCCGATGTGGAAATGCGCAAACGCAGCAACAACCGCGTGGGCCTGCAAGACGCGCTGCGTGGACTGGTGGCCACGGAAAGCCACTATGGCGTGGCGCTGAGTCTGGACGAAACCCTGCGGCGCGCCGACCAGGCCACCGGCATGGGCGTGCTGGCCGAGTTGTACGCCAGCATGAAAGACAAGCCGGTCACACCCGACCTGCCGCAACTGTGGAAAGACCTGGGCGTGGCGATTGTGGGCCGCAGCGTGAGCCTGCGGGACGATGCCCCGCTGTCGGCGGTCCGCCGAGCCATCACCGCCAGCGCCTGAACGCCTGGCAGCTCAGTCCAGCAGACGCTGCAAGGCTTCGCGGTACTTGGCCGCCGTGTTGGCGATCACATTCGCCGGCAGCGCGGGTGCAGGAGGCGTTTTGCCCCACGGCTGCTGCTCCAGCCAGTCGCGCAGGAACTGCTTGTCATAGCTGGGCGGGTTGCGGCCTTCGGCGTGCGCCTGTTGGTAAGAGTCTTTCGGCCAGTAGCGTGAGGAATCGGGCGTCAGCACCTCGTCCATCAGCACCAGCGCGCCATCTTTGTCCAGGCCGAACTCGAACTTGGTGTCGGCGATGATGATGCCCTTGGTGGCCGCGATCTCGCTGGCAGCCTGGTACAGCGCGATGCTGATGTCGCGGATACGGCCAGCCAGGTCGGCACCGATCATCTCGACCGTTCGTTCGAAAGTGATGTTTTCGTCGTGCTCGCCCACCGCCGCTTTGGCGGCCGGGGTGTAAATCGGCGCGGGCAGTTTGCTCGCGTTCTTCAGGCCCTCGGGCAGCGGAACGCCGCAGACCGAGCGGGTGTCTTGGTATTCCTTCCAGCCGCTGCCGGCCAGGTAGCCGCGCACCACCGCCTCCACCGGCAAGGGCGTGAGCCGCT
>CAZANT010000372.1:0-2531 GCA_964486575.1 uncultured Burkholderiaceae bacterium
ACTTTCTGGACCCCCACTGGTTGGCGCTGGCCAGCGGCGCGCCGGTCCACCAGATCGATTTGTGGATGACCGGCGAGGCCGACTGCCGCGCGCGCCTGCATGCGGCCGCGCAGGCCAGCGACCTGGTCATCGTCGAAGGCGCGATGGGCTTGTTTGATGGCGAACCCAGCGCGGCCGACCTCGCGCAGCGCTTTGGCCTACCGGTGCTGGCGGTGGTGGACGCGTCTGCCATGGCTGGAACCTTCGGAGCGCTGGCTTTCGGCTTGCAGCACTACCGAGCCGGACTGCGCTGGGCGGGTGTGTTGGCCAATCGGGTTGCCAGCGAGCGCCATGCGAGCATGTTGCGTGCGGGTCTGCGCGAAACCGAGCACTGGCTCGGCGCGCTGCCCCGCCAACCCGGTTTTGCCCTGCCTGAACGCCACCTCGGGCTGGTGGCCGCCGGCGAGGTGGGCGATGCGCTGGCCCGCTTGGATGCCGCGGCCGATGCGCTCGCAACGACGCCACTCGGGCAGATGGATGTGGGCGACCTGCAGCGCTGGCGGGTTGATTTTCCCGCCCCCGACGCGTCAGCCGGACCCGCCCCGTTGCTGCAAGGCACCACCATCGCCATCGCCCGCGACGCAGCGTTCTGCTTCGTCTATGAGGCCAACCTCGACTGCCTGCGCGCGCTTGGCGCGGAGTTGGTCTTCTTCTCGCCGCTTGAGGATGCTGGCTTGCCCGCGTGCGACGCGGTTTGGCTGTCCGGCGGTTACCCCGAACTGCACGCAGAGCGCCTGTCGGTCAACACTGCCCTGCGCGACAGCCTTCGCCTGCACGTGGCGGCCCACAAACCAGTCTGGGCGGAATGCGGCGGCATGATGGTGCTGTTCGAGCAACTGCAGGGCAAAGACGGTGTGTCGCACCCGATGTGGGGCTTGTTGCCCGGCAAGGTCACCCTGCAACAGCGCCTGGCCGCGCTCGGCCCGCAGCAACTTGCTTTGGCAGAGGGTACGCTGCGTGGCCACACCTTCCACTATTCGACCTGCGACACCACGTTGCAGCCCGCCGCGCGCACCACGTCGCCCGGACAACCTGGTACGGGTGAAGCGCTGTACCGCCAAGGGTCCCTTGCCGCCAGCTACTTTCATGCGTGGTTCCCATCCAGCCCTGCCGCCGTGGCCCCGCTGTTCCAGCCCCGCCGCCGTGGGTGCGCTGTCTCAGCGCACGAGGCCACAATCCCAACACCATGAGTCCACGTTTCCCCATCTCCCACGGCCCGCAGCGCATCGTCTGCCTGACCGAAGAAACCACCGAGTGGCTTTACCTGCTGGGTGAAGAAGCGCGCATCGTCGGCATCTCGGGCTACACCGTTCGTCCCCGCCGCGCGCGGGATGAAAAGCCCAAGGTGAGTGCCTTTCTCAGCGCCAAGATCGACAAGATCCTGGCGCTTCAACCCGACTGCGTCTTTGGCTTTTCCGACCTGCAGGCCGACATTGCCTCGGCGCTGATTCGCCACGGCATTCAGGTGACGGTGTTCAACCAGCGCAGTGTGGCCGACATTTTCACCATGCTCTACCAGGTGGCGGCGATGGTGGGGCAGGCAGAGAAAGGCTTGGCTTTGGTCAACGGCATGCGCGAACAACTCATGGCGATCGAGGACGCCGCCGCCACTTTGCCACGCCGTCCCTGCATCTTTTTTGAGGAGTGGGACGAGCCCCACATCAGCGCGATTGCCTGGGTCTCGGAGCTGATGGGCATTGCGGGGGGCGACGATTGTTTTCCCGAACTGGCGAAAGAATCTCTGGGCAAAAACCGCATCATCGCCAGCGGCGAGGAGATCGTTCGGCGTGCGCCCGACATCATCATCGGCTCCTGGTGCGGCAAGAAATTCCGTGCTGAGAAAGTAGCGGCGCGGCCCGGTTGGGAAGGCGTGCCCGCCGTCAAAAACAAACAGTTGTTCGAGATCAAGTCGGCCGACATTCTGCAGCCTGGCCCAGCGGCTTTGACCGACGGTGTCGCTCAACTGCACCGCATCGTGATGGACTGGAGCAAAGCCCATGGCTGAACTGTCGGTCACACGCAGCGAACTGATCCTCGGCGGGCAAAAAAGCGGCAAGTCGCGCCGGGCCGAAGACTTGGCCCGCCTGTGGCTCTGGCAATCGCCCGAACACCGCGCGGTGCTGATTGCTACTGCCCAGCCCTGGGACGACGAGATGCGCGAGCGCATTACCCGCCACCAGCAAGACCGCGTCGAGCGGGTGCCCGGCATGGCGACGGTGGAAGAGCCCTTGGCCTTGGGCACAGCCATCGCACAACACAGCCAGCCCAACACCCTGCTGGTGGTCGATTGCCTGACCCTTTGGCTCACCAACCGGCTGATGCCACTGGAAGCAGCGGCTGGCGAGTCCGACACTGCCGATTCAAAGTCAAATATGCCTCAGGCCCCAGTGGAATCGAACAGCCTCGCTCTTCTTTCCGGAGCAATAGCCCAGGCCAGCGGCCCCATTGTGTTGGTCAGCAACGAGATTGGACTGGGTGTGATTCCCATGGGC
>CAZANT010000373.1:0-2530 GCA_964486575.1 uncultured Burkholderiaceae bacterium
CGCACCACCTGCAGCAGCTGAACGGTGAACTCGATCTCGCGGATGCCGCCGCGCGAGAGCTTCACATCGTTGGCCCGTTCGGGGTGGCCGGCGGAGCGTTGCGCCGCTTGGCTGCGGATCTGAAGGTGCAGGCTGCGCAGCGACTCGAAGACGTTGTAGTCCAGATAGCGGCGGAACACAAAGGGCAGCACCACGGCACGCAGCTGCATTGCCGACCAGTCGCTGGCGGCGTCGCCATCCCATGCGTTGCTGGGCCGCCGGGGCGCCACCACCCGGCTTTTGAGCCAGGCAAACCGCTCCCATTCGCGGCCCTGTACCTGCAAATACTCTTCCAGCGCGTCCAGTGACACGGCAGGCGGGCCAGACCCGCCGTTGGGCCGCAGCGCCAGATCGACCCGGAACACAAAACCGTGTTCGGTGGTGTCGCCGATCAGGGTGGAAATGCGCCGAACCACCTTGCCAAAGTACTCGTGGTTGCTGATGCGGGCCCGGCCTTCGGCGTTGCCGGCGGTTTCGCCGTCTTCGTCGTAGACGTAAATCAGGTCAATGTCGCTCGACACGTTGAGCTCGCGCGCACCGAGTTTGCCCATGCCCACCACCCACAGCGTGGCCCGCACGCCACCTTCGGTGGTCGGGGCGCCGTGGAGGGCGTCGAGCTCGCGCTGAGCGCAGTCGCTGGCGGTTTGCAGGGCCAGTTCGGCCAGCGCAGTCATGGCATGGGTGACCACCGACAGCTCGGCCCCGGCGTCGCAGTCCAGGCTGGCCACGCGTTCCATCACCAGCTGGCGCAGGATGCGCAGCGCGGCGCCGGTCTCTTCGCCACGCGCCAGCAAGGTGGCGAGCGTGGTTTGCATTTGATCGAAGTCGGGCGCACCCGGCGCAAGCAGCGGCAGCAGGTCGGCGTAGCGCCGGCGCAGGCGCTGCACGAATCTCGGGTAAGCGGCACCGGTCAGAGCATCCGGCGGGCGCGGTTGCGGTGTGCAGCCGCGTAACAAACCGTCACCTTTGCCGGCCGCGTCGGCATCAGGGCCGCCGGTCATAATTCCTGCCACGCTCAGGTCCCCGCGAACGAATTGCCACTCTTGCTGTCTCGACGTCTGAAAACTGTTGTCCTGCTGTCTCGCATTGCGCTGTGGGGGGTGGTTGCGGCTTGGGTGTTGGTGCTGGCGGCCTGGGTGGCCTTGTCTGTCTTCATTGTGCCGCGAATCGGCGAGTTTCGCCCGCAGTTGGAAACCCAGGCTTCGCGGGTGCTGGGCATCCCGGTCAAGCTGGGCGCGGTCAGTGTCGAATCCGGTGGCTGGCTGCCCAGCATCGCCCTGCACGACGTGGTGCTGTTGGACGCCGAGCAACGCGAGGCCTTGCGCCTGCCGAAGGTGCAGGTGGTGCTGTCGCCGCGAACCCTGCTGAACCTGCACTTCGAGCAAATTCACATCGACGCCCCAGCCCTGGACGTGCGGCGTCTGGCAAATGGCAAACTGCGGGTGGCCGGGCTCGACCTCGCCAGCGTCACGGCCAACCCGCCAAGCGACGGGCAGGCCGCCGATTGGTTTTTTTCACAAACCGAATTCGTGATCCGCCGTGGCACGCTGCGCTGGACCGACGAGCAGCGCGGCGCCCCGCCCTTGAGCCTCACCGAGGTGGACCTGGTGGTGCGCAACACCGGCCGCCGCCACAGGCTGCGGCTCGACGCCACACCACCAGCCACCTGGGGCAGCCGCTTCAGCCTGCAGGGGGACTTCGTGCAAAACCTGTTCAGCGGTGCGCCATCGCGCCTGCAGCGCTGGCGCGGCCAAGCCTATGCCGACTTTCCAGCGGTGGACTTGGCGCAGCTGCGCCGCCATGCCGACATCGGTGTCGACCTCTCGCGTGGCAACGGCGCGTTGCGCGCCTGGGTCGACGTGGCCCGTGGCACGGTGACCGGCGCGGTGGCCGACATCGCGCTGGCGCAGGTGGACGTGCGGCTGGGCGCCACACTGGTGCCACTGGCCTTGCAGTCGGTTACTGGCCGGGTGGGCGGTGAGCGCCTGCCGGGTGGGCTGGCGCTGACCACCGAGGGCTTGCAGTTCCTGGCCGACGACGGGCTGCGATGGCCCGGTGGCAACGTGGCCCTGCGGTACACCGAACCCCAGGGTCCGGCATCCGCCCAAGGCGAATTCCGCGGCGACCGGCTCGACCTTGCCGCCCTGGCGCAGATCGCCCAGCGCCTGCCGCTCCCGGCCACGGTGCACACCGCATTGAACGACTTTGCCCCCAAGGGGCTGGTCGCACAACTTCAAGCGCAATGGCAGGGACCGCTGGACGCGCCGCGCCAGCTCAAAGCGAGTGGCAAGGTCGAAGGCTTGAGTCTGGCCGCGGCTCCGGCAGCGCCGGACCCGGCCACCGCGGCGCCGCTGGCAACCTTGGCGGCGCCGAAATCGCCGGCGTCTGCGGCTGCGGCCAACCCGGTCCGGCGCGAGCCCATCGGGCGCCCGGGCGTCCAAGGCGCCACCGTCAGCTTCGAGCTGACCGACCAAGGCGGCCGCGCGCAAAT
>CAZANT010000374.1:0-2520 GCA_964486575.1 uncultured Burkholderiaceae bacterium
ACCTCGGGTGCGCCTGTGACATAGGGGGAGCTGGCGAACCGGTGGTCGTCTCGCGTGTCGGGCACCACCAGCACCTGACTGGGGTCAAAAATGGCGTAGGCGCAAAACAGGAGGTCTGTTTGTACGGCATCGGCGCGCAAGTTGCCGCCGGGCGTGTACCACTGCAGGCTGCCATTGATCAGCGCCAAGGCCACCAGCGGTGTGTCACAGAGTTCAGCCGCCAGCGCGGCTATGTCGGTCAGCTCGCCACCGGCGTTGGTCACCGCATGCTCGTCGTGCGGCGTCGCCGGCGCGCCTTGCTCGCCCGGCAGGTCCTGGTTGGCCACCACCTCGTGCAGTGTCATGGCAGGCAGGGCCCGCCGCTGGGCAGAGCGGTAGGTTCACAAAAGAGAGCGTGCATGCGTCGTGTCATGGTCGGAAGCCGTAGGGTAGGCATCATCCGGGAAAACCGGCGGCGTCCAAAGTGCAATGATCGGTCTTATTTTGGCCTTGTTCACACACTGGCGTTGACTTGGACCCCTCCAATTGTCAGAAAAAGCGGGGCAGCGGTTAAAATGCAAGGCTGTCTTGAAATGAAAGCTTGAGATGTCCGCTCCACACCACGCCGCCCCTGCCAACCATGACGCCGACCACCCTGTGGATGTGGTGGAATCCATTGTGCCGCTGATGCCCATCGTGCTGCCCGTGGTCGGCGGTGTTCTGATGTTCCTGCTGGCTTTCATCGCCGTATTCATGGCCTGAAGCTTTTCGGGGGTGTCGCCCGGCCACCAGGGCATAACGTTATGCATGTTTTGCATGTAACTGGTGGGTAACTGACACGCTGCCTTCATAAAATATTGGTTCTTGGCCGACCCGCGGTTCAAATCAGAGCCCACCCGCTCCCGTTTGACACCTGCGCTGTGCGTACACCGCCCCAGCAACCCGCCCGCCGACCGAGCCCTAGGCTGAAATCAGACCGATTTCAAAAAGCCGGCGCTCGTCACACACCGTTTGTGGACAAGCCTCTTTTTGAAATCAGTTTTCAAACTTAGGAGCTCCCGATGAACTCACCCGCAATGCAGGGCTTGGCGATCAACGCCCCCAGCCATGTGAAGAACGCCAAACTGGTCGCCTGGGTGGCCGACATGGCCGCGCTGTGCAAGCCTGATGCCATCTATTGGTGCGACGGCAGTCAAGAAGAATATGACCGCCTCTGTGCCCAGCTGGTGGCCGCGGGCACCTTCAAAAAGCTCAACGAAGCCAAGCGTCCCAACTCCTTTTTGGCCTGCTCCGACCCGTCGGACGTGGCCCGCGTGGAAGACCGCACTTACATTTGCTCGGCCACCAAAGAAGCCGCTGGCCCCACCAACAACTGGATGGCGCCAGACGAGATGCGCGCCACGCTGAACCCCCTGTTTGACGGCTGCATGAAAGGCCGCACCATGTACGTGGTGCCGTTCTCCATGGGCCCGCTGGGCTCGCCCATCGCCCACATCGGCGTGGAACTCACCGACAGCCCCTACGTGGCCGTGAGCATGCGCGTGATGACGCGCATGGGCCGGGGCGCGCTGGACGTGCTGGGCGCCGACGGCGCCTTCGTGCCCTGCGTGCACACCGTGGGCGCGCCGCTGCAGCCCGGCCAGCAGGACGTGGCCTGGCCCTGCAACAAGACCAAGTACATCGTGCACTACCCCGAGACGCACGAGATCTGGAGCTACGGCTCGGGCTACGGCGGCAACGCGCTGCTGGGCAAGAAGTGCTTCGCGCTGCGCATCGCCAGCACCATGGGCCGGCAGCAGGGCTGGCTGGCCGAGCACATGCTGATCCTGGGCGTGACCAGCCCCGAGGGCAAGAAGTACCACGTGGCCGCCGCCTTCCCCAGCGCCTGCGGCAAGACCAACTTCGCCATGCTGATCCCGCCCAAGGGCTTCGAGGGCTGGAAGGTCACCACCATCGGTGACGACATTGCCTGGATCAAGCCGCACGCCGACGGGCGCCTGTACGCGATCAACCCCGAGGCCGGCTATTTCGGCGTGGCACCCGGCACCAACACGCTGACCAACCCGAACTGCATGGCCAGCCTGGACCGCGACGTGATCTTTACCAACGTGGCGCTGACCGACGACGGCGACGTCTGGTGGGAAGGCATGGGCGAAGCCCCGGCCCACGCCATTGACTGGCAAGGCAAGGACTGGACGCCCCAGATCGCCAAGGAAACCGGCGCCAAGGCAGCCCACCCGAACGCCCGTTTCACTGTGGCCGCCACCAACAACCCGGCCCTTGACCCCGCCTGGGACGACCCCAAGGGCGTGAAGATCGACGCCTTCATCTTCGGTGGCCGCCGCTCCACCACCGTGCCGCTGGTGACCGAGGCGCGCAACTGGACCGAAGGCGTCTACATGGCGGCCACCATGGGTTCAGAGACCACCGCTGCGGCCTTTGGCCAGCAGGGCGTGGTGCGCCGCGACCCGTTCGCCATGCTGCCCTTCATGGGCTACAACATGAGCGACTACTTCCAGCACTGGCTGAACCTGGGCAAGA
>CAZANT010000375.1:0-2496 GCA_964486575.1 uncultured Burkholderiaceae bacterium
GCCATGGCCCCACACCGCGCGGTATTGGTCTTTTACAGCGTCGGTGAGCCAGGCAAAGTCGCCGCTGTCGGCAAACATGTTGGTGAAAAAGGACCACAGGCGGCGGTAGTCATCCTCGGCCAGCAACGCCTCGGCGTCAGGCCGAATGAGGAAGTTCATGTAGGCACTGGCTGCCTGCTGTTCGGCGCTGTGCTTCAGCTCGCGTAAGAAGGTACCGGCGTGGGGCGAGTTGATGATTACCAGCTTGTCCATCAACTCGGGTCGCTGGTTTGCCAAGCCCCAGGCAACAGCGCCGCCCCAGTCGTGCGCAACGAGCGCTGCAAGGTGGCCACCTTCGGCATCGACTAGTGCTGCGATGTCTTGCGCCAAGAGTCTGGGCCGGTACGCGCTGGGCTCGGCCGGCGCGCTGGAGCGCTCAAAACCGCGCAGGTTGGGCGCCACGCAGCGGTAGCCGAGCTGAGAAAAATGTGCCAACAGGCCGTCCCAAACGAATGCACCCTCCGGAAAGCCATGCAGAAACACCAGCAGCGGTGACCCGCGTTCGCCCGCGGCACGGCAACTGAGGGTGATGCCGTGCGGCAGTGGCTGCTGGTAGGTCAGGATCATGTCGGCGCGTCGGTGTCGAGGTCGGCGGGGTGGTCGTTTTCGGGCGAAGGCAGCGCCGCGGTGCGGCGGATGGATGCGTCGTGGGCCCACTGCCACAGCAGCATGCTGACTTCGTCCACGCCCTGTTTCTTCAAGGCCGAAAAGAGCTTGACCTCGCCCCCACCAGCCTGCAGCTGCGCAATCGACAGCGCCTTGTTGGCTTCGGCCCGGTTGAGTTTGTCGGATTTGGTCAGAAGCACCAGGAATTTCATGCCCTCGGCCACGCGCGGTCGCACCACGTCGAGCAAGACTTCGTCGAGTTCGGTCAGGCCAAGTCGCGGGTCGCACAGCAGCACAATGCCACGCAGGTTTTCGCGCGTCACGAGGTAGTTGGCCATCACCTGCTGCCAGCGGTACTTGGCGGCTTTGGGCACCGCCGCGTAGCCGTAGCCAGGCAGGTCGGCCAGCACGGCATCGGTCACGCCTTGCTTGCCCAGGGTGAACAGGTTGATGTGCTGGGTGCGGCCGGGCGTTTTGGAGGCGTAGGCAAGTCGCTTTTGCTGCGTCAACACATTGATGCAGGTGGATTTGCCGGCGTTGGAGCGGCCCACAAAGGCGATTTCTGGCACGTCCACCGGCGGCAGGTGCTTCAACTCGGGCGCCGAAGTCAGGAATTTGGCGGTGTGCAGCCAGCCGGTGGCCTGCACTGCGGTCAGCGGCGTGGCTGCGGCCCCGGCCGCCTGCGTGTCGGAGGTTTCGGGGGCGGCGGTGGGCGTGCTGGCGGTCATCGGGACTTCTCTAAATGGCAGACTGACGGTCTGCCGGGTGGCGTGCGGCGGTGGCGAGGGTCGGCATGGGGACGGTTGCCCGGCAAAGCCCGACGGTTGCCTCCGGGTACAAACCCGGAGACGCACAACACCGCATTGTAGAATCGAGTAGTTTTGCGTCCAACCACCTACCTCCACGCCATGAAGTCGTTTGTTCCATTTTTGATGGCAGCCCTCTGCGCTGTCTCGGTTGTTCCCAGCATCGCCGCCGACGCGCCGGCCCCGGCCGCACCGAAGTTCAAACCCGACCTGGCAAAAGGTGAAGCGGCATTTGCCAGCTGTGTGGCCTGCCACGCGGCAGACGGCAACTCGTCGATTCCTGCCAACCCCAAGTTGGCCCAGCAGCACCCGGAGTACCTGGTCAAGCAACTCAAGGAGTTCAAGTCCGGCAAGCGCGCGAATGCCATCATGGCCGGTTTCGCGGCGGGCCTGTCGGAAGAGGACATGAAGAACATCGCCTGGTGGGCAGCCTCCAAGCCTGCCAAACCCGGCTTTGCGAAAGACAAGGAACTGGTGGCACTGGGTGAACGCATTTACCGCGGCGGCATTGCCGACCGCCAGATTGCTGCCTGCGCCGGTTGCCACAGCCCCAACGGCGCTGGCATCCCGGCCCAGTACCCACGCCTGGCTGGCCAGCATGCCGACTACACCGCCGCCCAGCTGACCGCATTCCGCGACGGCGTGCGCAAAAACAATTTGCAGATGACGCAAGTGGCCGCCAAGCTGAACGACCGCGAAATCCGCGCATTGTCTGACTACATCGCCGGCCTGCGCTGAAACCTCGCCACGCTGTGGCAAATGGGGAACCATTTGCCAGCAACACACCCTGAATCAGGGCGGGCCATTCGCAAGAGGGCTCGCCCTTTTTCATGGTTCAGCCTCGGTTAATTGAAGTCACTGAAAATCCCAAGATGTCCGTTTCGACCCATGGCCTCCGTCTGAAAACCCGCTCCCATGCGGTGCGGGAGGCGATCGAGTTGCTGTCGTCGATGCGGTTCGCCATCTCGCTGCTCACCGTCATCTGCATCGCGTCCATCATCGGCACGGTGCTCAAGCAGCACGAGCCATTCAACAACTACGTCAA
>CAZANT010000376.1:0-2490 GCA_964486575.1 uncultured Burkholderiaceae bacterium
GTCACCACCGCGACGACATGCTGCAGACCTTTTTCTTGAACATGTTTTTTGGGGGCAAGCTCAAGGGCATGCCGCCCAAGCTCGTGAGTGACGACGGCAAACACATCGTGATCCGCCCGCTTGCCTACGCGGCGGAAAAAGACCTTGCCCGTTGGGCCGAGCACCGCCAGTTCCCCATCATCCCCTGCACGCTCTGTGGAAGCCAGGAGAACCTGCAACGCAAACAGGTGGCTGCCATGTTGCATGAGTGGGAGAAAAAACACCCCGGCCGGGTGGAGAGCATGTTCACCGCGCTGCAAAATGTGGTGCCCTCGCATTTGATGGACAGACGGCACTACGGCTTTGCAGAACTTCAGGTCACTGGCGAGGTCAACCCCGAGGGCGACAAGGCTTTCGACCCAGACGATGATGGTCTGGTGTTCGCACCGTCCGCGTTGCCTTCGCAACAGACGGTGGCCTTGCCCGTCTCACTGAAGGCGGCTGTACATCAGGAGGTGACTCAATGAACATCGCTCGTGGCTGGGGTGCGGCGCTTCTGGTCGCCGCTGCAGTGCTGACTGGTTGCGCCAGCGTGACAGTGGACAGCGAGGTCAACGCGTTCTCAAAACTGTCGTCCACAGCGGTGGTCAACAGCAGCTACCGTTTTGAGGTGCTGCCCTCCCAGCAAATCGAGCCGGCGCGCCAGGCCAAGGTGGAGGGCGCGGCGCAGGTCGCCTTACAAAAAGTCGGCCTGACGCGCAACGACAGCGCAGCGCGCTACAGCGTACAGATTGGTGTGCGCAGCGGCCAGGAGGTGGCGCGCGGCGGCTTTTCAAGCTATTGGGACAGCGGTTTTGGTGTCGGTGGCTATGGCCGTTTTGGCGACCCGTACGGGCGCAACGCCTATTACGGCCCTGGTTACTACCCCGGCTTCGGTTTCCATTGGCCGTTTTATCCGGGTGCGTCGTCCAGCTACCGGCATGAGGTCACGCTGCTGTTGCGTGACGTGACCAGTCAGCAGGTGGTGTTTGAGACCAAGGCGGTGCACGAGGGTTTCTGGCGTGACACCGAGCGGCTGCTGCCCGCCTTGCTGGAGGCTGCGCTGCGCGATTTCCCCAACCCGCCCCGAGGGGCGCGCCAGATTGAAGTGTCACTGCCGAGCTGAAGGACGCTCAACGGCGATTTGGTGTCAAATCGGCCTCGGGCCCTATTTAAATCTGGCGTTATAGCTACAAAATAAAGAGCAAATGCAAGCTGTTCGCCTGATCGCTGTGCGCCATGGCGAAACCGCCTGGAATGCCGATGGCCGCATCCAAGGCCAACTGGACATCGCCCTCAACGACACCGGCCTGTGGCAAGCCCAGCGTCTGGGACAGGCGGTGGCTGAAGAAACCTTCCACGGGGTGCACACCAGCGACCTGCTGCGCGCCTACCAAACTGCCCAGGCTGTGGCCATGGTGGCGGGCTTGCCGGTGCAGGGCCACGTGGGCCTCCGTGAGCGGCACCTGGGTGACTTCCAGGGCAAGACGATCCCGGAGATTGAGGCCTTGTGGCCCGACCAGTACCAAGCCTGGCGTCAGCGTGTGCCCGACTTCGCGCCAACCGGTGGGGGAGAGTCACTGATCCAGTTCCGCGAGCGGGTCTTGGCCACGGTACACGCTTTGGCCCGTGCGCAGGGACAAGGCCAGATCGCGGTGGTCGCCCACGGTGGGGTGATGGACATCCTGTACCGCGCCGCCACGGGCCAGGAACTGCACACCCAGCGCACCTGGACTTTGGCCAACGCCGCCATCAACCGCCTGATGTGGACGCCCGAGAGTCTCACGCTGATCGGCTGGGCCGACACCCAGCACCTGAACCGAGCGGCGATGGACGAAGGGTTCAGCTGAACAGCTCGGTGCCGTTGGCCGGTGGCGCCACGCCGAGGTGCCGGTAAGCCGCCAGCGTGGCAATGCGGCCGCGCGGGGTACGCTGCAAAAAGCCTTGTTGAATCAAGTACGGCTCGATCACGTCTTCAATCGTGTCGCGCTCCTCACCAATGCTGGCTGCGATGTTGTCCAAGCCGACCGGGCCGCCGTCAAAACGGTGGATCACCGCCTCCAGCAACTTGCGGTCCATCACGTCGAAGCCCTGGGGGTCGACGTCCAGCATGGCCAGCGCGCGGTTCGCCATGTCACGGGTGATCTGGCCATTTCCCTTCACATCGGCATAGTCGCGCACCCGGCGCAGCAGCCGGTTGGCAATGCGCGGTGTACCGCGTGAACGGCGCGCGATTTCCATGCCGCCGTCGTCCACCAGCGGTGCGTTCAGCAGCTTGGCGCTGCGGGTGACGATGCGGGTGAGCTCTTCGGGCGTGTAAAACTCCAACCGGGCCACGATGCCAAAGCGGTCGCGCAGCGGGTTGGTCAACATGCCAGCGCGTGTGGTGGCGCCCACCAGCGTGAACGGCTGCAAGTCCAGTTTGATGCTGCGCGCCGCCGGACCCTCGCCGATCATGATGTCGATCTGGTA
>CAZANT010000377.1:0-2485 GCA_964486575.1 uncultured Burkholderiaceae bacterium
TCAAGGGACAGGGCGACCCCAAGCTGGTGGTCGAGCGGCTGTGGCTGCTCCTGCGCCGGGTGCAGGGCCTGGGCATCCGCCTGGTGGCGGGTGACATCGTGCTCGACCGCAGCGCATTCGAGGTGGCCCCACAAGACCCCGGCGAGTTCGACGGCGAACGCCTGCGCCCCTACAACGCCAGCCCCGACGCGCTGCTGCTCAACTTCAAATCGCTGGCCTTCACCTTCGTGCCCGATGTGGTGGCCGGCGTGGCGCGGCTGCAGACCGAGCCGCCGCTGGCAGGCGTGCAGGTCCCGGCCAGCGTGGCCTTGTCCAACGAGCCCTGCGGCGACTGGCGCGGCGCCCTCAAGGCCGACTTTGCCGACCCACTGAAGGTGCAGTTTGGCGGCGCCTATCCGGTCAGCTGCGGCGAACGCGTCTGGCCAGTGGCCTACGCCGACCCAGCGCGTTTTGCGCCGCGCGTGGTGGAGGCGTTGTGGCGAGAACTCGGTGGGGCGCTGACTGGCAAGGTGCGTGACGGCCGCGTGCCCGCCACGCTGAAGCCGGCGTTCGAGGTCACCTCCCCGCCGCTGACCGAAGCCATCCGCGACATCAACAAGTTCAGCAACAACGTGATGGCGCAGCAACTGTTCCTCACGCTGAGCGCGCAAGCGCGCGGCACCGGTACGCTGGACGGCTCGCGCAGCCTGATCACCACCTGGTGGAGCGCCCGCTTTGGCGCTGCCGATGCGCCGGTGCTCGACAACGGCTCCGGCCTGTCGCGCAGCGAACGTATCAGCGCGCAAGCGCTGGGCCGCCTTCTCCAAACCGCCTGGGCCTCGCCGGTGATGCCAGAGCTGGTGTCGTCCCTGCCCATCAGCGGTGTCGATGGCACGCTGCGCCGCAGCAAGGTGCGGCTGCCCGGCACCGCCCACCTGAAAACCGGCAGCCTGCGCGACGTGGTCAGCATCGCCGGCTATGTGGACGCGGCCAGCGGCAAACGCGTGGTACTGATTGCCCTGGTCAACCACCCCAATGCGAACGCCGCCCGGCCCGCACTGGACGCGCTGGTGGAATGGGCCGCCCGCGACCAAGTGCCTTGAGCCACCCGTCCACGAAAAGGCGCGGGCCCTCCCCCAAAAGTATTCGGTAGTAACCCGCTGGGGCGGGCGCGGCGCCGGGCGTAGCATGGTTGTGGGAAAAGAACGCTCGTTCTATTTCACCGCCCACAACAGGAGACATCCCCCATGAAGCTTTCCCTTAGGCTGAGCCTGCTGGCCACGGCCGCCATCCTCGCCGCCTGCGGCGGCGGCGGCGACAGCGCACCGCGTGGCACCCTTTCTGCCGCCACCGAAACGACGCTGTCGCTGAACGCAGCGCAGTTCACCACCCAGGTCAACGCGTCGCCCGCAACCGCTCCCATCCTGCAGGTGGCTGGCGCGCCCGCCTGCGGTGTCGACGTCCAACGCATCCGCTACAACACCGTGGGGGGCCGAGGGGAATCGACCACCGCCAGCGCCGCCGTCATGGTGCCCACCGGCACTTCAGCCGGCTGCAGCGGCGCCCGGCCCATCGTGCTCTACGCCCACGGCACCACCACCGACCGCAACTACAACATTGCAAACCTCACCGCGTCCACCACACCCAACTCCGCCTATGGCGAGGGATTGCTGATTGCCGCGATGTACGCCGCACAAGGGTTCATTGTGGTCGCTCCCAACTACGTGGGCTACGACAGTTCGCCACTGGGCTATCACCCTTACTTGAATGCCACCCAGCAAAGCAGCGACATGATCGATGCGCTGACTGCGGCCCGCAGCGTGCTGGCCACTGGGCGGGACAACGGCCGCCTGTTCATCAGTGGCTACTCGCAAGGCGGCTACGTGGCGATGGCCACCCACCGAGCGATGCAGGCGGCCGGCCAAACGGTCACCGCGTCGGCTCCGCTGTCCGCGCCTTCGGCCATCAGCCTGCTGGTGGACTACAACTTCTCCGGCGCACCGGCGCTGGGCAGCACCATCTTCACCCCTTTGCTCAGCACCAGCTGGCAGCGGCAGTTTGGCAATGTGTACAGCAACATTCGGGACGTGTACGAAGACCCGTATGCGGCCACCATTGAGACACTGCTGCCCAGCACCCAGTCGATTGCGGCCTTGGCTCAAGCTGGTCAGTTCCCGGCCACGCAGGCGCTGTACGCTGCCGACGCCCAGCCGCCGCTGGCGGTGCCGCAGTTGGCCCCGTTTGGGTTTTATGGGCCCAACAACTTGATCAAGAGCACCTTCCTGGCTGCCGCTGCCACAGACATTGGCAACAACCGCTGTGCCGGCAACGCTTTCCCGGCCACCGCGGGTTCGCTGTCCACCACCACACCGCTGGACTGCACGCCTGCCAACGGCTTTCGCCGCGCTGCCGTGGCCAACGACCTGCGCAACTGGGTGCCAACCCGGCCGATGCTGATGTGCGGCGGCGCCAACGACCCGACGGTGAACTTCCTCAGCACCCGCGC
>CAZANT010000378.1:0-2481 GCA_964486575.1 uncultured Burkholderiaceae bacterium
TTAGTTCCTGACCACGGCTCAATAATATCCGTATACGGATATTTCCGCAAGCGCTATGTCACGCCAGAACCACAGAAAGGGTCAAAGAATCAGGCGGTGCGTTGCTTTGGGAGGGTGACGACGGGCGCCGCGCTGGCCTGGCAGGTGCCGATGTACTCGCGCAGGCGGTCGCGGATGCGCTCAAGCTCTTCGAGCATGACCACCGCGTGCTCGGGCTCGATGCCCAGGCCAGTCGAACGGATGCGACCCTCGCAGGTCAAGGTGATGTTTAGGAGCGCGGCCTGGTAGTGTGGCCCGACTGCCTGGTCGATATGCCACTCGCGTATGAGGCGCGTGCGGTCTGGGTTGGGTGGCGGTACCCGGTTAAGTGGTGCCGTTCCCTTGTTTGATGGTTTGTCTCTGGCGCCCATTTTCTTCTTCAAGTAATGGGGCCCCCGGTTTGCGACCAGTGGCCCGACCAGTTGCCGCCGCCATGTCGGGCGGAATCGCTGAGTCGGAGCGAAAGCTAAAGGTCGGGGGTTGGCCAGTGGCCGGATCGGACGCCGTGACGGCGATGAACCCCAACACCTTTGCGCGGTCGCCTGTGCTCAAGCGGCCCCATTGTGTCAAAAGTTCACGCTCTTGGGCGTCCAAAAGTAAGAGTTCAGGGCATTTGATGCCAAAAGCATGGGCAAAGCTCTGGATTGTGTCCACGGTGGCAGCCTGGTCTTTGGCCAGCACACGCTGGACCGTAGACTGACTGACACCTGACTTTTGCGCCACCTTCACTTGAGTGTCTAGCGCTAGGTTGGTGGCCATCAATTCGCGTAGGCGCCGGGCTAAGCGATCTCGCAGGTTTTCCATCTGTATACAACCCCGAAACGGTATCTCGAATGATTCCATAAACGGTTATCCGTATGCGGTTGTTAAAATAACCATATACGGATAAACTGGAGGCGCCATGAAAACAGAACCCATCGAAACCTACCTGCGCCGCCGGCTGACGGAGTTCACCGGGCAGCACGTCCGCATTGCCCGGGAGACGGGGGTGCCGCAATCCACCATCAGCCGCATCCACCAAAGCACGTGCTCGCCGCGCCTGGAGACAGTGCAGCCGCTGCTTGACTGGTTTGCCAAGCAGGACAAGCCATCAGCACGCCGCGTCACCAACACAGGCCGGGGCCTCAAGGCTGGACGTTCCAGCCGAGGCGCAGCCACGGCCCTCGGTTAACAGGCCGAAGAGGGCGACCACGATGACAGCGGCCTGGGCGATCTCCCACCACACCTGGCGGTTGACCTCGATGCCGTTGGCCATGGCGCCGACTCGGAAGAAGCAGACCGAAGCCCAGAAGAGGGCGCCGGCCTGCCACCAGAACAGTTCACTCATGTAGGAGCCCCCGCGAATGACGACGATGTTATCCCGATCAGGGCGGACCAACCCGGACGGCAAGCTGGACAGCCGGTTTGACATCCCGGTGACTGAGGCCATGAACGAGCGCGCCATCATCGCCGCGTCCCAGGCCGGTTTACCCAAAGCCGAGTTCCTGCGCGCCATCCTGGACAGTGCACTGACCGAGGGTTGCTGGTTCCCGCTCACCGACAAAGCCGGCCAATCCTTGGCTGTGCTTTGCGCGGTGCACGAAACCACCCCCGGCCAGTACCTGGCCAAGCTGGTGGATGACGAGTTGACGCGGCGCTTCTCCATGCTGCAGATCATGGCCCAGAACAACGGCCAGACACCAGTGGATGAATCTCGGACGGGGAGCCCCCTATGAGCCTGGCCTGGGTTGCAGAGCAGATAAAGACAGCGATGGACGCCGCCAACGCGCGGCCCCAGCTGATTCGCTTCAACCCACGCCCACCAGGCGTGATCCGCGAGGGAAGCGCGACCGACGCCGTGCTGCTGTTCCTCAAAAGCAACCCCAGGCGCTACTACACCAACGGCCAACTGATGGAGGTGACGGGCAAATCGCACGCCGCTGTGAGTTGGGCGCTGCTGTACCTGCGCGACAAGGGCCTGATTGACAGCGCGCCAGACGACCAGCGCAACCCGCTGTACCTGCGCTATTGCTTTGCCATCAAGGAGTGAAGGCATGACCACCATGACCGGGCAGCTGCCCATTGACTTCATCCAGCCGGCGCCATTTCAGCGCCATTCCCGGACCAGCCGCGCCGCGGCCATCAACGCGGAGCCCGCGGCCGCCACCAAGCGCGGCCAAGCCCTGGCCTACCTGCGCAGCCAGGCACACGCCGGCGCGACCGACGAGGAAATGCAGGCCCGCATCCCCATGAACGCCAACACCCAGCGGCCACGCCGCGTGGAATTGGTGTCAGCCGGCCTGGTGCGGGATTCAGGTCGCACCCGAAAGACCGCCGGCGGCGATGACGCCGTGGTGTGGGTGGCCGCCGAGTTTGCGACAGCCAGGCAGACCCCATGACCGTAGACAAAAAGACCGATGCCTGGATGCCGCTGTGGATCGGCGCGTACCTGGCCGACACCCA
>CAZANT010000379.1:0-2480 GCA_964486575.1 uncultured Burkholderiaceae bacterium
GCGGTCCACCACCTCGCGTACGCCGTCGAACAGGACCTTGAGGCGACCCGGCAAGTCGCCCTGCGCCACCTTGTGGGTGCGGATGGTTCCGCTGGCCACATAGCTGAGCGCGCTGCCGTTGGCTTCCACCACGCCGAAGCCAGTGGTCTGCAGGCCGGGGTCAATCCCAAGGATGCGCATTGCTATGAATTAAGTAGCTAAGCCGGGAGGTTTCACGATGGCTAGAGGCCAAAATACCATCTAACCGAATGAAAAAACACCGGTGCGGCAAAACACAGGGCGTCCACGCGGTCCAGCAGGCCACTGGCCCCGGTGGTGGAGGCGCCCTGAGAGCCCCAGTGCGTCACCCCCCGGTCGCGTTTGAGCGCCTTCATCACCAGGTGGCCCATGGAGCCGGAGACACAGGCAATCAGCGACATGCCGAGCGCCTGCCCCGGTTTGAACGGCGTGATGCCCGACAGCACCACACCAAACATACAACCCGCCAGCAGCCCCACACCCCAGCTCGCCCAGTTGAAGCTCTGGCTGACATTGGGTGCAACTGGGCTGCGCTGCATGCGGCGGCTGGCGAGATGCTGCACGATCATGCAGGTTTGCACGACGAACACCAAAAAGAAAACCAGGAATGCGCTCTTGCCGCCGTAGCGCGGGAAGTCCAGCAGCAGCAGCGCTGGTACATGGCTCATGCCGTAGACGCACACCATGATGCCCCACTGCAGCTTGGCATTGCGTTCAAGAAACCGTTGTGGGTCGTTGGCCAGCGCGCTCACCACCGGAATCGCCAGGAACACGTAGACCGGGATGAATACGGTGAACAGGTCGAAGCGTTCGTTGATTACCAGCGCGTACTGCAGTGGCAACACCACAAAGAACGCCAGCACCAGACTGCGGTGGTCCCCACGCCGGGTGGGTGAGAGCGTGATGAACTCGCGCAGCACAAAGAACGACACCACCGCAAACAGCACCGTTGCCACCTGATCTCCGGCAGCCCACCCAATCCAGAACACCGAAACCATGTACCACGAGGTTCGCAGCAGGGCATTGAAGTCGCGCAGCGCGACCTGTCGGGCTTCGGTCTGGGCGTCGTCGCCGCGATCGCGGATGGACCAGACCAGCGCCCCCAGGGTGGCCAGCGAGAGCATGCCGAAAACCACCACAAACAGCAGGCCCACCTGCTCGTTGGGGCTCAGGTTGCGCAGCAAAGCCGTCATGTCAGACGTCCCGCAGCGCCATCACGGCGAGCCTGGCACGGTCCAGAAAGGCGCGGCGTTCCTCGCCGGCCTCCAGCTTGATCGGTGCACCAAACGTGACCGAGCACAGGATGGGCACCGGCACCACCTCGCCTTTGGGCATCACCCGCTGCACGTTGTTGATCCAGGCCGGCACCAAAACCACATCGGGGAATCGGGTGGTGAGGTTGTAGAGCCCGGCCTTGAAGGCCTGCGGCTCTTCCGCGTGGCCACGTGTGCCTTCGGGGAACAGGATGATGGAGTCCCCATTGCCCAGCGCCTCCATCAGTGGCTCCAACGGGTCCTGGTCGGTGGTTTTGCTTCGGTCCACGTAAATCGCGTTGAACACGGCCGTGGTGATCCACTGCTTGAAAGGCGTTTGGGTCCAGTAGTCTTTGGCCGCGATCGGCCGGGTGATGCCACGCAGCTCCTGCGGCAGCGCGGCCCAGATCATCACCAGATCGGCGTGGCTTTGGTGGTTGGCAAAGTAGATGCGTTGCTCGGCCTTGGGGGGACAGCCGTACCAACGCGCCTGCGCGCCCGTCAGCACGCGTATCAGACCCAGCAGGAACAGGCTCATCAGTTTGGCAAGCATGGCGGGATGATACGGTCACGCCGTGACGCCACAGCGCGTCGGTTGGCGGCGGTCTGGCCGGGCGGTTGCCGATGGAAATGCGGCCCGTCGAAGGTCACACTCAAGGCAGCGCCGAGTCGCCCATGCGCGCGACGATGGTGGCGCTGCGCCCCGAGAGGTAAGCCGAGTTCGGCAGTTTTTCAAAAAACTTCGGCCGCGGCAGCATCACCGACAGCCGGGCGGCCTCGTAGGCACTGAGGCGGGACGCGGGTTTGCGGAAGTAGTGTTGCGCAGCAGCTTCGGCGCCGAACACGCCCTCGCCCCATTCGACGTTGTTGAGGTAGATCTCCAGAATTCGGCGCTTGCTGAGCAAACTCTCCAGCATCAGCGTCAAGACGAACTCCTGGCCTTTGCGCGCCAGATTGCGCTCGCCAGAAAGCAACAGGTTCTTGGCCAGTTGCTGGGTGATGGTGGAGCCACCCACGATCTTCACCGCGCGGCCAGCACGGGCGCGTTTCAGGGCCTGCTCTTCCGCCTGGGCGTTTTTTTGCCAGGCTTTTTCGATCGCGTCCCACTCCACACCGTCGTGGTTGACGAAATCACCATCCTCCGAAGTTTCGCACTCCCCGACGACGTTGACCTGGTGCGCTCCTGGGTGCGTGAGCGCGTCGAACGCG
>CAZANT010000380.1:0-2441 GCA_964486575.1 uncultured Burkholderiaceae bacterium
CAACCAGCGCTCCATTGGCTATGACATCGGGCTGCTGCACAGCTTCTGAGGCCACGGGGCCTCGTGGCCCCTTGTTTCACAAGTCAAACAAAAAGCCACCTGCCACGCAGGTGGCTTTTTCGTTTCACAGCGTAATGACGGTACAGCCGGTGGTCTTGCGGGCTTCCAGAGCGATGTGCGCTTGCTGCACCTGCTCGAGCGGGAAGCGCTGGTCGATGCGGATCTTCACCTTGCCGCTGGTCACCACCTCGAACAAGTCGTCGGCCATGGCCTGGGTGCTCTCGCGCGTGGCGATGTGGCTGAACAGGGTCTGCCGGGTCACATAGACCGAGCCTTTGGGGCCCAGGATGCCGGGCGAGAACGGTGCCACCGGGCCGGACGAGTTGCCAAAACTCGCCATCAGGCCAAACGGGGCCAGGCAGTCAATTGACTTGTCCCAGGTGTCTTTGCCCACCGAGTCGTACACCACCTTGACCCCCTTGCCGCCGGTGATCTCTTTCACCCGGGCCTGGAAGTCTTCGGTGCTGTAGTTGATGGTGAAGGCAGCGCCATGTTCCTTGGCGAGCGCGCACTTCGCGTCCGAGCCCGCGGTGCCAATCAGCTGCAGCCCCAGGGCCTTGGCCCACTGGGTGGCGATCAGGCCGACACCGCCGGCAGCGGCGTGGAACAACACGAAGTCGCCGGCCTGCAAGCCGCCCTGCGGCAAAGTGCGTTTGAGCAGGTACTGCGCGGTCAGGCCCTTGAGCATCATGGCCGCACCGGTCTCGAAGTCGATCGCGTCGGGCAGCTTACAGACGCATTTGGCCGGCATCACCCGCAGTTCGCAGTAGCTGCCGGGGGGCTGGCTGGCGTAAGCGGCGCGGTCACCGACGCTCAGGTGAGTCACACCTTCTCCGACCGCTTCCACCACGCCCGACGCCTCCATGCCCAGCTGCACGGGCAGGGTCATCGGGTACAGGCCGCTGCGCTGGTACACGTCGATGAAGTTCAGGCCAATCGCCTTGTGGCGAATGCGGATTTCACCGGGGCCGGGCTCGCCTACCGTCACGTTCACCAGTGTCAGTTCTTCGGGTCCACCGTGCTGGTTGATGTGGATGGCGCGGCTGGGGGGTGTTGTCATGTTGTCTCCTGCAAAAATGTGGGTGGATGGTGCCATGAATCGGCCCGGCGTGCTGTCGCCGGCAAGCAGCGCCGGACGGCACAGCTTGGTACAGTCCCTTCATGAACCAGCGCCTGACCCCGTCCACCATCGCCTTGCTTGTCATCCCCCCGCTGATGTGGGCTGGCAACGCGGTGGTCGGTCGGCTGGTGAGCCCGCTGGTACCGCCCATCACCCTGAACTTTTTGCGCTGGGCGCTGGCCTTTGTCATTTTGCTGCCGCTCGCCGGGCATGTGCTGAAGTCGGGCAGCACACTGTGGCCTCTGTGGCCGCGTTTTGCACTGTTGGGCCTGCTGGGGGTGGGCGCGTACAACGCGCTGCAGTACTTGGCACTGCAGACCTCCACCCCTCTGAACGTGACCCTGGTGGCGGCCAGCATGCCGGTATGGATGCTGGGCATTGGCGGGCTGTTTTTTGGTATGGCGATATCACGCCGCCAATTGCTCGGTGCGGTGCTGTCGTTGTTCGGGGTGGCGCTGGTGTTGTCCCGGGGCGACTGGGCACAGCTGATGCAGGTGCGACTGGTGCCAGGCGACCTGTACATCCTCGCTGCCACCATTGCATGGTCGTTCTACAGCTGGCTGCTGACCAAGCCCAAGGAGCCGCTTGAACTGCGCAACGACTGGGCAGCGTTCCTGATGGCCCAAATCGTTTTCGGGCTGGTCTGGTCGGGCCTGTTTGCCGGCGGTGAGTGGGCACTGACAGACGCGCACATCCAATGGGGCTGGCCACTGGCGACCGCGCTGTTGTTCATTGCGGTGGGGCCGGCGTTGCTGGCCTATTGTTTCTGGGGCATTGGCGTCAAGCGTGTGGGGCCGACCATTGCCGGCTTTTTCGCCAACCTCACACCATTGTTTGCGGCGGTGCTGTCAGCCGCGTTTCTGGGCGAGCTGCCGCACCTGTACCACGCGCTGGCGTTCGCATTGATTGTGGGTGGGATCGTGGTCTCGTCCCGGCGCTGACTCAGGACCGGGGCGCGCCTTCTTTCGCACGCATCTTGGCGGCGATGTACTGGCCATGGGTAACGTACAACAACTCAGCCACCTTGCCGATCAGGTGATTTTCATGGGCATCGAGGTGGCCGTCGGCATAAGCCACTTGCCACATCAGCTCGACGATGCGGACTTTCTGGTCGTGGTTGAAACGGTCATTCACGACCGAGGTGAACTGGAAAAAGTCCGATGCGGTGCGTGCTGTCTCTTGCGCGAGGTCAACCAGCCGGGCCAAATCGTCGTTGGCGAGCGCAAACTTCTCGCGCAGCGCAGCCACCACTGCCTGCCGC
>CAZANT010000381.1:0-2435 GCA_964486575.1 uncultured Burkholderiaceae bacterium
GGCAGCCGCTACCAGTCGCCGGGCGTGATCCACGTTGAAGCAGATGCATCTTCTGCTAGCTATTTCATAGCACTCGGTGCAGTCGCGACCAGAACTCAAGACCAAAACGGCTTGAAAACCATCACCATTGAAGGGGTTGGGGCCGATTCCATTCAGGGCGACATCCGATTCATCGAGGCCGCCACAGCCATGGGCGCCAGGGTCACCAGCGGACCGAACTGGCTGGAAGTCAGCAACGCCCGCTGGCCGCTACAGGCAATTGAGTTGGACTGCAACCACATCCCCGACGCGGCCATGACACTGGCAGTCATGGCGTTGTACGCCAACGGCACCACCCGGCTGACCAACATTGCGAGCTGGCGTGTCAAGGAAACCGACCGGATCGCCGCCATGGCCACCGAACTGCGAAAACTGGGCGCCAAGGTAGACGAGGGCGTTGACTACCTTGCCATCACGCCCCCTGCGCTGGCAGACTGGCGTCATGCCAGCGTCCACACGTACGACGACCACCGGGTGGCCATGTGTTTTTCGCTCGCTGCTTTCAACCCTGCGTCCGTGGCGGTGCGCATCGAAGACCCGAAATGCGTGGCCAAAACCTTCCCCGACTACTTCGAGGCGCTGTTTGCTCTGGCGGAACCCCAACCCGGCGCTGTTCCGGTGATTTGCATCGACGGTCCCACTGCCTCGGGCAAGGGCACGCTGGCGTCCGAGGTGGCCGCCCGTCTGGGCTACCACTACCTGGACTCCGGCGCCCTGTACCGGATCACCGCGCTGGCCGCACTCCGCGCCGGGCTTGCGCTGGATGCCGCGCACGAAGCGCCAGTGGCCGAGTTGGCGCGTGCATTGCCTGTGCGTTTTGTGGGCAACCAGACGCTGCTGGCGGGGGAGGATGTCAGCGAAGCCATCCGCACCGAAGAAGCTGGGATGAATGCCTCCAAGGTGTCGGTATTGCCAGCAGTACGCTCCGCGCTGGTGGAATTGCAGCACAGTTTTAGACGCCTGCCCGGTCTGGTGGCCGACGGGCGCGACATGGGTACGGTGATTTTCCCGGACGCGCCGCTCAAGGTTTACCTGACCGCTAACGCGAGGCAGCGCGCCGAGCGGCGCCATAAGCAATTGATTTCAAAGGGAATTCCCGCTATACTCGACGACCTTCTGGCAGACTTGGAGGCGCGTGATTTGCGGGATTCGTCTCGCGAGGTCGCGCCTCTCAAACCCGCCAAAGATGCTTTGTTGCTTGACAACTCCGCGCTCTCGATCGAGTCTTCGGTCAAGCAGGTGTTGGGCTGGTGGCAGGCAAGGCAGCCCTTTTCGCCCGGCTCATCCCCAGCTTGAACGACTGTCCGCACTGTCGAAAGACAGTGGTTTGCTGTTGAAAAGCAGCATTTGTGTGGTCCACACCGTTCCCTCCCGCGCACCATGCGCATTGGCGGTGTGGTTTTTTAACGTAACCGCGGTGTCCCCGCAACAAACCGTTGTCGCCAGTCTTTGAAACAGTTGCAATCGTGCGGCTGTCAACCTGTTGGCCGGTCAAGGAAATCCATGTCTGAATCTTTTGCAGAGATGTTTGCTGAGTCGCAGCAACACTCCGAAACCCGTATTGGCGAAGTCGTTACTGCCGAAGTCGTGCGCTTGGAGCACGGCTTTGTGGTTGTGAACGCCGGCCTCAAGTCCGAAGCGTATGTGCCCATCGCCGAATTCAAGAGCGACAAGGGCGAGCTCGAAGTCCAGGTCGGTGAGTTCGTGTCCGTGGCCATCGTGGCCATGGAAAACGGCTACGGCGACACCATCGTCAGCCGCGACACCGCCAAGCGCCTGGCTTCGTGGATGTCCTTGGAGAAGTCGCTGGAAACCGGCGAGTTTGTGACCGGCACCACCAGCGGCAAGGTCAAGGGCGGCCTGACCGTTCTGGTCAATGGCATCCGCGCTTTCTTGCCTGGTTCCCTTATCGACACCCGCCCCATCAAGGACTTGTCTCCGTACGAGAACAAGACCATGGAATTCAAGGTCATCAAGCTCGACCGCAAGCGCAACAACGTCGTGTTGTCGCGCCGTGCCGTGGTCGAGGCCTCGATGGGCGAGGAACGCGCCAAGCTGCTGGAGACGCTGACCGAAGGCGCCATCGTCAACGGCGTGGTCAAGAACATCACCGAGTACGGCGCGTTCGTCGACCTCGGCGGCATCGACGGCCTGTTGCACATCACCGACATGGCCTGGCGCCGTGTCCGTCACCCATCTGAAGTGGTGACCGCAGGCCAGGAAATCACCGCCAAGATCCTGAAGTTCGACACCGAGAAGAACCGTGTGTCCCTGGGTCTGAAGCAAATGGGCGACGACCCATGGATGGGCGTGAACCGACGCTACCCACAAAGCACCCGTTTGTTCGGCAAGATCACCAACATCGCCGACTACGGCGCGTTCGTGGAACTCGAGCC
>CAZANT010000382.1:0-2426 GCA_964486575.1 uncultured Burkholderiaceae bacterium
TGCGCGCGCTGAGCAGCAACCTGCCCTGGCCCACGGTGATGCTGGGGGTGGCGGCGCTGGCGGTGTTCGGTGGCCTGTTGCTTTACTTTGGCATGCCCAACCCGCCCGCAGGGCCTGGCTCCGCCCGCGTCGCGGGCCTGGAGTGGCGTGCCCTTGCGGTGGTATGGACCGACCGCAAGGTGCGTGCCTCGGTGCTTGGCTACTTTGGCCACATGTGGGAGCTCTACACCATGTGGGTGCTGGTGCCCCTCATTTTGGCCAGCCGGCTCGATGGTGCGGCCTTGTCACTGGCGGCGTTTTGCATCCTGGGTGGCGGCGCATTGGGCTGTGTGGGCGGGGGCCTGGTGGCGCGGCGCGTTGGCAGTGCCAAAGTGGCTGGTGTGTTGCTTGCCACCAGCGGCTTGTGCTGTGTGCTGACGCCCTGGCTGATGGATGCCAGCCCGCTGTGGTTTGGCCTTTGGCTGCTGGTGTGGGGTGTGACCGTGTCGGGCGATTCGCCACAGTTCTCGGCGCTCACCGCCAGCAACGCGCCGCGCCACGCGGTGGGCAGCGTGCTGACGCTGACCAACAGCCTCGGCTTTGCGATCTCGGTGGTCAGCATCGAACTGTTTGTGGCGCTTTCCAACAGCTACCCATTGGCCAGCCTGTTGCCGTGGCTCGCCATCGGACCCTTGCTGGGCTTGTGGGCCTTGTGGCCACTGTGGAAAGCTGAAAAGGCATCAGTGGACTGAATTTCGAGCTGAATTCGTCTCAAGCCCTTAATAAACCTATTGATGATGCTGCAAAAAACGAAGCATTGCGAATGCCAAGGCTCAGGCGCGGTAGCGCACTCCCGGTGCGCGCAGGATGCGGTTGCGCACCACCGCGCTGACGGCGTCCATCGTGACCACCATGGCCACCAGCACCACCAGCAGGGTGGCCAGCCGGTCCCATTGGAACAGGGACACGGCCTCACTCACCAGCAGACCCAGGCCGCCCGCGCCGATCAGCCCCAGCACGGTGGAGTCGCGCACATTGAATTCCCACAGGTAGAGGTGGGCCGACGCGAACTGCGGGTAAAAGCCGCGCCGCATCGCATGGACGATCACCTGCCAGGGCTTGAAGCCCAGCGCCAGGCCGCTTTCAAACAGCGCGGCGTCGGCGCCTTCGATGGACTCGGCGTACAGCTTGCCGTAGGTGCCCAGAGAATGAGAGGCAATGGCCAGGATGCCCGCCATTGGGCCCAAACCCACAATGCCCACATAGATCAGGCCAAACACCAGCGTGTGGATGGATCGCGAGACGTTGAGCACTGCCCGAGCCGGCCCGGCCAGCCAGGCCGGTGCCTGGGCGTTGCGGGCCGCCACAAAGCCCAGGGGCAGGGCCAGCACGGCGGCCAGCGCACTGCCCAGCGTGCCGATGACAAAGGTGGTCCAGGTGGCGCCGGCAATGCCGGCCAGGTAGTTGCGCTCGCCCTCACGCCGGTTCTCCACCCGCAGTACGCGGCCGTCGTCTGACTTGAACTCCAGGCGTTCGTTGCCGAACCAGGCGTCCAGAAAGCTCGGATGGGAAAAGTCGGACACCGTGCGCAGCAGGTTGTCCCAGGGGTTGCGGCCGAAGCTGAAGTCGCCGCGCCAGGCGAGCGTGGCCAGGCTGGCAATGACCAGCAGCCCATAGGCCAGCCAGAGCAAGCGGAGGTCGTTGTTGCGCGGCGATGTCATGGCGGGAATGCAGGGGTCAGAAAAAGCAGGGCGCCCACCAGACCCATTGGCTGGGGGCGCCCGGCGTCAGGCAGGAAAAATTCAGCGCTTGGGCACCAGTTTGCCAGTGGCCAGGCCCGCGTCGCGGATGGGTGCGTAGTAGCTGTTGTCTTTGGTGACAAAGCCGGTGTAGCGCTTGGGCAGCAGGGTCGGGTTGGTTTTCAGCTCAGCACCGATGCCTTCAAGTGCGGCGCGCAACTGGGCCACCAGCGCAGTGTCTTTGGCCAGCGTGGCGCTGACTGCAAACGCGTCGTTGGGCAGCGGAGCGGACGTCCAGATGATTTTGCTCTCGCTGGCCTTGATCAGTCCCTCGTCAATCATGGTGTCGCGGTTGCGGTTGAAGTCGGCACCAGCGTCCAGCTCGCCACGGGCGATCTGGGTCTCAATGGCCTGGTGCTTGGTGTAGAGCACTTTGGAGAAGTGGGTGTCAGGGTTGATGCCACGCTTCTGGAACTCGTGGAAGGGGATCAGGTAGCCGCTGGTCGAACCTTTGTCGCCAAATGCAAAGCTCTTTCCTTTGAGGTCGTCGATGCTGTTGATGCCGCTCTTGGGGTTGGTGACCATGATGGCGTAGTACTCGGGCTTGCCTTCGTACAGGATGGTGGAGATGGCCTGCGCACCTGCCTCGTGGTTGGCCAGCACATAGCCCCAGGGGCCCATCAGCGCGAGGTCGGTCTCGTTGCTGGC
>CAZANT010000383.1:0-2423 GCA_964486575.1 uncultured Burkholderiaceae bacterium
GCGGCAGCGGCCATTTCTTCCACCAGCGCCGCGTTTTGCTGCGTGGTCTGGTCCAGTTGGGTCACGGCCTCACCAACTTGGCCAACGCCAGCGGTCTGTTCGCTGCTGGCGGCGGTGATGGCGGACACCATCTCGGCAACCCGGTGGATCGCACCAACCACCTCCTGCATCGTGCTGCCAGCCTGGTCGGCCAGCACCGTGCCCTGCTGCACCATGGTACTGCTGGCGCCGATCAGCTCCTTGATGGCCCGGGCTTCTGCCGCCGTGCGCTGAGCGAGATTGCGCACCTCGGCTGCCACCACCGCAAAGCCACGGCCCTGCTCGCCTGCACGCGCGGCCTCTACAGCGGCGTTCAGGGCCAGGATGTTGGTCTGAAAAGCGATGCCGTCAATCACCCCAATGATGTCGGCGATTTTCTGGCTGCTGCTGTTGATGTCCTGCATGGTGCTGACCACCTTGGACACCACCTCGCCACCTTGTGCGGCCACCCGGCTCGCGCCCACGGCCAGTTGGTTCGCCTGGCTGGCGTTGTCGGCGTTGTGGCGGATGGTGGAGCCTAGCTGTTCCATGCTGGCCGCCGTTTCTTCCAGCGCGCTGGCCTGGCTTTCGGTGCGGCCAGACAGGTCCTGGTTGCCTTGCGCGATTTCTGTGCTGGCCGATGAAACGCTGTCGGCGCTCATGCGCACAGTGCTCAGGCTTTCAACCAGACGCACCCGAAAGCCTTCCATGGCCAAGGCAAGGCTGCCAATTTCGTCGCGCGACTTGAGGGTGACTGCGTGCGTGAGGTCACCCTTCGCCAGGTAGCCCAGTGCGGTACTGAGCTGCTGCACTGGCGCACCCACCAGCCGCCGAGTGGCAATCACCAGCACGACCGCCAGCAACACCAGCGCGACCAACACACCAAGCCACAGCCAAGTCAGCACAATGCGGGCTTCGTCCATCATTTCTGACACAGGGGCCTCCGCCACGATTGCCCAGTTCCAGGGTTTGTAGCGCTCCACCGCCACATAACGCTTGGCGTCATCGCCGTCGCCGCTGCGCCGGGGCGACCAGTTCGATTCAAAATCGCCCGTCTGCTCGACACCCGATAGCGCGCCAAGCCAGGCCTTGGCATCGTCCAGTTTTTCGTCCACCTTGAGCGACGCCTGGATGCCGGGCAACCCAAACACATTGCCACGCGCAGGGCCTGCCGACACGTTGACCGCATAGACCGCACCCGACGCAAACAGCTTTTGCCCCGCCATCAGGGCGCCGAGCTTTGCAAGAATGGGGGTGATGTCCGAGCCGATGAACAAGATCCCGATGGTGCGATTGCCCTCGCGGATGGGCTCATACACCGTCATGTATTCGCGGCCAAACAGGTTGGCACGGCCGATGAAGGTCTTCCCCTCTTTCATCTGCTCGTACGCTGGGTGCTTGCGATCCAGCAGCGTTTTATAGGCGCGCTCGCCATCCTGCTTTTTCAGCGATGTGGTCACACGCATGAAATCGTCGCCCGTGCGCGCAAAGATGGTGGCCACAGCACCTACGCTGTCTTTGGTGAACCGGTCCACCACTTCGAAGTCTCCGTTGAGCGGTGCTCCCTGGAACGCCAACGTCACCTCAGCCTTGCCGTCGGCTCCTGGTGCCTCGTTGAGCGAAAAATCGCCCGGAAAGTTGGCCTTGAACAGGGCGAAATCACGCTTGGCCTGCTCTTGCGCCGTCTCATCGAAGGTCTGCGCCAAGGTGCGCAGCTGGGCCGCTTGCTGGTGGGCATCGCTGCGCGACAGTCGACCAAAGTTTTGCCAAAGCAGCGCACTGACAATCCCCATGGTGACGAGCAGTACCAGGAACAAACTGAGCAATGCTGCAAGCGATAGCTTGAAAGCGACGGAGCGGTGCGTGGCGGAGGCGTTCATCGTGTTTTTTTGAGTTACCGGCTCTTTTGCCGGGAGGTATAAGCAAACTACTGCATATGTAAGCAAATGCAAAATCCATGTCGCTACCATGGCTATCCGAAGGAGTTCGGCGCCAGAGGCCCATCGCCGACAAGCAGCGGTACCCACGGGGGGATCCTCTTGGAACGTGCTTACGATCTCCGCCCCCATGAAGCATTGGTGAGGTGCGCTGGTAAGGACTACGCGGCTTTTTTTGCGAATCGCCGGAGGCTGAGTCATTGCAGACCACAGGGAGTTGTGCGGCTCATCCCCCGCCTATCAAGGCGAGCCTTTGCGCGCTTTCAAACACCCGGTGGTTACCCGTGATCGGGTCTACAAAAGCCAGGGTCCGCGCGAGCAATCGCAGGGGCTTTGAATAATCGCCGTCAGCGGGATCGTTGACCACTGGGTAAAACGGGTCGTTGCGCAAGGGTAGGCCCAAAGCGGCCATGTGGACCCGCAGCTGGTGGCGTTTACCAGTGATGGGGGACAGGCGGTAGCGGGCCC
>CAZANT010000384.1:0-2421 GCA_964486575.1 uncultured Burkholderiaceae bacterium
GTCCATTTGCCGCGCGGGCTGTCAATGGTGGCGCCCTCCAACGCGGCGTACAGTGCCTTCTTGTTAGCCAGGTCGCCCTTGACGGCATTGGCCCCTTGGATCAGCAGCAGACCGGTGTCGTAACCCTGCACCGCATAGACGTCAGGCTGGGCCTTGAAGGCTTTGGCGTAGGCCAAGCGGAACGTCTTGTTGCGCGGCGTGTCAAGCGAGTCGCTGTAGTGCATGGTGGTCACGATACCGTCGGCCGCAGGACCGGCGGCTTCGAGCACGCCCTCCGTCAGGAAGCCCGAACCGTACAGCGGGATCTTGTCTTTCAGACCCGCAGCCGCGTAGTCGCGGATGAACTTGGCGGCGCCGCCGCCAGCGAAGAAACAGGCCACGGCGTCGGGCTTGATGGATGCGATTTCCGTCAGCAAAGCCTGGAATTCCACGTTGGGGAAGGGCAGCGCGAGTTCCTTGACGATGGTGCCGCCAGCTTTCAGGTAGCCTTCTTTGAAACCCTCAAACGCCTCGTCGCCTGCGGCGTACTTCCAGGTGATCCAGACGGCTTTTTTGTGGCCCTTGTCGACCATGGGCTTGCCCAGCGCCAGCGTAGGTTGGCCGTTGGTGAAGCTGGTACGGAAAACGTTGGGTGCGCACAAGGCGCGGGTGGCCGCGTGCACCCCAGCGTTGGGAATCAAGCTCAAGACGCCGCTGTCTCTCGCCACCTTGTGGATGCCCATCTGCACGCCAGAGTGCACCGTGCCGACCAGCACGTCAACCTTGTCTCGCTGCACCAGGGTAGAAGCATTCTCGACGCCCTTGGCGGGGTTGGACTCGTCGTCCACCTTGAAGAACTCCACCTCGCGGCCACCGAGCTTGCCACCGCTTTCCTCGAGCGCCATGCGGAACCCGTTCTCGATTGCGACACCCAGCTGCGCGAAGGTGCCTGTGTAAGGCAGCATTAGACCGACCCGCACTTTGGCCGACTGGGCGCGAACGATTTCAGGCAGCAGCAGGCCGGTGGACGCAGCGCCGACGAGGGCGGCACTGCGGGAAAGGACGAGGCGGCGGGTGGTCATGGAGTCTCCTTGCTGTAAAAATTTGCAGGCATAGTATTGTGCAAATTCGGTTCTTGGTTAACTCGAACTAACCCTTGGCGCCCCGGGCAATACCCCCTGTTGCTGCAACCAGGCGGCGGTGTGACGCGTCAACTCGGCAGCTTGGTCGCGGTGGGGGGAGTGCCCACATTCAGGCAGTTTGACTAAGGTGGTGTGGGGTAGGTGCCGGGCGATTTGCTCGATCTGTGCAAGGGTGCCGTACTCATCTTCCACGCCTTGAACGGCGAGTACCGGGCACTGAATCTGCGCCACCTCGGCTTCGATGTTCCACCGGCGGAATTGAGGTCGGAGCCAGGCGTTCCCCCAGCCCCAAAATGCGGAATCGGTGTTGGCATGGTGTCGTGCCAGTCGCTGTGGCAAATCGCTGCTCAGGTAGCTAGCGCAGGTGGCTGAAATGCTTTTAAGGCTGATTTCTTCCACAAACAAATGGGGCGCCACCACAACCGCGCCCGCAATCTGGGCGGGAAAGCGGCTGGCCATCAGCAGGGCAATGGAGCCACCATCGCTGTGGCCAAACAACCAGAGCGGGCAGGCCGGGTCCCAAAGCCCGAGGGATTGCAGGAAGTCCGGCACCGCCTCGTGTGCCTGCCGGTGCATAAAGTCTGGCTGCCACTCCTCACTGGCCGGGCGGGGTGTGGACTGGCCATAGCCATAGCGGGAGAACACCAGGCCGCGCATACCCGTTACTTCGCACAGTTGCTGGGGGTAGTCACGCCACATGCTGACCGAGCCCAGTCCCTCGTGCAAAAAAACCAGCACCGGGGCCTCGGGGTCGGTGCGCCCAACCCAGACGTATTCGATGGCCACCGGGCGACCTTGGAACGCGATGGGTGCGAACTGCGTGGCCATGCAATGCGTCAGGCCAGCGCCTGTTCGCGTTCGCGCAGGCGGAAGCGCTGGATCTTTCCCGTCGCGGTTTTGGGCAACTCGTTGACCACCTCAATGAAGCGGGGGTACTTGTACGGTGCCAGGCGGTCTTTCACGAACAGCTTGAGTTCGTCTTCGGTGGCCGATTGGCCTTGTTTGAAAACCACAAAGGCTTTGCTTTTGACCAAACCGTCCGAGTCCTGTTTGCCGATGACGGCGCATTCCAGCACCGCGCTGTGCTGCATCAGCGTGGCCTCGACCTCGAACGGCGAGACGTAGATGCCGCTGACCTTGAGCATGTCGTCGCTGCGGCCGCCGTAGGTGTAGCTGCCGTCGGCGTTGCGGATGTACTTGTCGCCGCTCTTGGTCCAGCCGCCCTGGAAGGTCTCGCGGGTCTTGGCGCGGTTGCCCCAGTACATCATCGCGGCGCTCGGGCCGTGGATGTAGAGGTCGC
>CAZANT010000385.1:0-2414 GCA_964486575.1 uncultured Burkholderiaceae bacterium
GTGCACTGGGCCCGAGCCCGACGCCCACCTCCAGGCCCACACAAAGGCCGACGCCAGGGGCGGTACATAACCCCAGGCAAAACCGCCACTCCCTTGCATACCCTGGCCGCCGTTGCTGCCACCCAGAATAGCCAATGCAGCGCCAGCAAAACCCAGAAGTGCGGCCGCCACGTGCAGCGCGCGCAACCGCATGCCAGGTAAAAACAGCGGAGCCATCAGCACAATGCCCAACGGCCATAGGTAATTCACCAAGTTGGCCTGCACCGGTGGCGCGTGGCGCAGTGCGATGAACAACAGGAAGTGGAAGCCAAAAAGACCATACACCCCCAGCACCAGGGTGCGCACCGGCACCCAGGCATTGGCCAACCTGCCGCCAGACAGTGGCAGCGCAATCAGGCTGCCCACCAGCAGGCCCAGCCCGGTCAGCAGAAACGGCGGCACATGTTGCAGCAACACACCCAGCGGTGCCAGCGTGCCCCACAAAACGATGGCGCCCAGGGCAAACAGCGTGGCAGGCGAGAGAAGTCGGGGAAGGTGCATCGTTCGATTCTAGAGAGGCAGCCGTGTTGACGCCCGGTTGGGGTAGCATCCCGCCCTCCCTTCATGAAAAGCCCCCAGTGACCGACGACTTCGAAAAAATCCAAGAACCCCGCCTGTGGCGCGACGCAGGCTGGACCGCCACCGTCATCAAGAACGAAGACGACGACGGTTGGGCCGTCGCCATGACCAAAGACGGAGCTGCCGAACCCGCCCTGGTCGGCCCCTGGACCATGGGCCGTGACAAGAAAAACCCCAAGCCGCTGGATGGCGCCGCCTTCAGCACCCTGATCAAGACCGCCAGCGAATTCGTGCGCCGCAGTGAGCAGCAGTTGCATGCTTCACTGCACCAGAGCATTGCCGTCACGGTGGGTGATGCGCGCATCACCGTTAACCTGGATATCGTGCCGGACGAAGACAACCCCTATGCCACGCTGAGCGCGGTCGATGACGGAGGCGATGTATTGGCCCGGGTGCGTGTTGCGCCGTCCTTCAAGCTCAACCGCAGCAGCGCCGTGGCCTGGGCAGAAGGTGGATACGCCAAGCCTGCTGCACGTTGATGCAGCATCGATGTTGGCGCAATGCGCCGCGAGCCCTCGCAAAATAATCGCGTAACGCTATTTTATTTATAGCAGATTGATTGGAGCTCGAATGAATCCGGCCTAGTCTCAGCCCGTGAGGCCGCGTTGAAGCTGACGCACATTCGCGCCACTGGCGGCACGCAGTGCAGCGCTCAGTGTGGGCAGGCTGGCCGCGCGCTCCCAGTAGGAGATGGCCCATGCGCGGACCTTGACGTCCAGCGCCGCGTAGCCGGCCGGTTGAGGCTGGGGCATCAGGGCCCGGGCGCCCAGCTCGCCGCCATGCACACCAGGGCGCCACAACATGGGCAACATGTCATAGACGGGGGTGGGTAACAGGGCAGGCTGCACCACGTCGTCGACAAAGAAGGACAGGTTGCCGAAATGCATGTCGGTATTGCCAATGTACTGGCCAAACAGGTAGCAGCTGGCGACGGTCTCCACCTGGGCCTGGGTCAGCCGCTTTTGCGCGGCCAGGGCCTCGCAGGAGGCAACCCAGTGCTGGCGGGGGGCAGATACGAAGGCGTCATGCACTGCAGCGGCAGACACCACGTGGCGCTTGCCGGACAAGCCCACGCGGTCAAACCGTTCAGATGCCAGATAGGTGCGCTCGCCTGACTCCACGATGTGGGTCGGTGCCACGTCGACACCGTGGTCCGCGAGTACGGATAAAGCCAGGTGCTCTAGGTGCAGCAAGTCGTGCCAGCGCTCTCCGAATGGCGTACCGCGCGGGGGGCTGAATTTGACGATGAGGTGTTGGGGTCGTCCGTCTGGCGTATCCACTTCTGCCAGGAACTTGGGCTGCTCACCGCCTGCGCTGGAGGCTGCTGGAAGGGTTTGGGTGACGGCCTGCGCTAGGCTGTCGAAGTGCGTCGCTTGATGCGCAGCATCCCGTAATGCCATGGGCGCAAGTCGTCCAGTGGTTCCTCCCAGATGCAGTGCCCCTGGCGGGTCGCCCGCATGGTTGATGGCCATGTACAAAACCTGCTCGGTGCGCCAGGTGTCGGGGTCAGCGGGGAAGTCGGGCCGCAGGCGGGTGAGTTGGCGCCCCAGGAAACCGTGCGGGCGCAGGGTTTGCAGAAACCACGGCAATTGGCCTTGCGGGCTTAACCAGTCCGCGCCTTTGCTGGTCTCTTGGTCCATGTGGGAGCGTACATACACCTGGCCACTCTTGAGGAAGTGCAGGCTGCCAAAAGTTTGCAAACTGCCATCTGGTGTGGTCCAGGTCAGGGTTTGTTGGGCGGGCAGACCCAGAATGGGCTGCGTCAGTGCGTAGCGTGTGCTGCGTGCGGCGCCCAG
>CAZANT010000386.1:0-2403 GCA_964486575.1 uncultured Burkholderiaceae bacterium
GGTGTTGATGTGGTTGCGCAAGGCCTCACCACGGGGCAGGGCCTTGACGTACCAGGCGATGTGTTTGCGCGCGGTGCGCATGCCGGTGAGTTCGCCGTACAGGCTGTAGTGGTCGCGCAAGTGGTCGAGCAGCAATTGCCGCACTTCTGCCACCAGCGGCTGCGCCAGGTAGGTGCCCGTCGCCAGAAAGTGGCCGATCTCACGGAAGATCCAGGGCCGGCCCTGAGCGGCTCGGCCCACCATCACCGCGTCTGCACCGGTGTAGGCGAGCACGTCGCGGGCTTTTTCTGGTGTGTCGATGTCGCCGTTGGCCACCACCGGAATGCGCAGCGCCGCTTTCACTTCCGCAATCGTGTCGTATTCTGCGGCGCCCTTGTAGCCTTGCTCGCGGGTGCGGCCGTGTACCGTGAGCATTTGTACGCCCGCGCTCTCGGCGGCGCGGGCAATGCGCACCGCATTTTTGTGTTCGGCGCGCCAGCCCGTGCGCATTTTCAGCGTGACCGGCACACCGTGGGGGGCGGCGGCGGCGACCACCGCTTCGACGATGGCAAGCGCCAGGGGCTCGTCTTGCATCAGCGCCGAGCCGGCCCACTTGTTGCAGACTTTTTTGGCCGGGCAGCCCATGTTGATGTCGATGATCTGCGCCCCGCGATCGATGTTGTAGGCGGTGGCTTCGGCCATCATGGCCGCATCGGTGCCGGCAATTTGCACCGCGATGGGGGCGGGTTCGCCGTCGTGGTTGGCGCGGCGTGAAGTCTTGAGGCTGTGCCAGAGGTCGCGCCGCGAGGTGACCATTTCACTTACGGCATAACCCGCGCCCAGCCGTTTGCAGAGCATGCGAAACGGCCGGTCGGTCACGCCCGCCATCGGCGCGGCCAACAGGTTGTTGGCCAGAAGGTAAGGACCGATGTGCATGCGAAGGCGGCGGGGTGGTGGGCGATGCGGCGCGGAGGGAGGTGGATTGTACCTGCCCAAAAATTCAGCAGATGAAATGGGCGTGGTGCCGCGCACGGTGCGGCGGCGGACTGAGGCCTGTCACGGGTGGCCCCTATACTCCCCCGCTCCATGGAAGCTTGGTTTCACTCCCTGCTGGCGCTGCTGGCCTTGCCGCAGTACGGTTTGAGTACCGTATTTCTTGTGGCGTTTGTGTCGGCTACCTTGTTGCCCTTGGGGTCCGAGCCAGCCGTGCTGGGGTTGCTCAAACTCAACCCCGACCTGTTTTGGCCCGCAATTTTGGTGGCCACGGCGGGCAACACATTGGGTGGTGCGGTGAGTTGGTGGATGGGTTACGGCGCCCACAGCATGATGGACAAGTACCGTGGGTCCACCACCCACGTGCGCGCGATTGACTGGTTGCAGCGCTTCGGTCCCAAGGCCTGCTTGGTGTCTTGGTTGCCGGTGGTGGGCGACCCGCTGTGTGCGGTGGCGGGCTGGCTCAGGATGCCGTTTTGGCCGTGCGTGGCCTACATGGCGATTGGCAAGTTCCTGCGCTACCTGACCATGACCGCGCTGCTGCTTTACATCTTTCCTGGTCGCTTGCCGGGTTTCTAGCGTCGGCGTGGCAAGACCGCCGGCACGGGCGCGGGGGCTGGGCCGTGCCGCTCAAACGTCACGATGTGGTCAATCTCGGCACGGATGCCGATCCATTCCCCAATCTTGTGATCGTGGTGGGAGGGCACATGGGCCATGACCGACTCGCCACTTTTCAGCCGCAGCGTGTACAGGAACTCCGACCCCCGGAAGGCCTTGCGGACGATCTCGGCCTTCACCGGTGCATCGTCGTCGTGCACGATGTCGTCGGCGCGCAGCAGCAGGTCGTAGTCGCCACCGGCGAAGTCGCCTGGCAACGGATGGCGGTGCGGGTCGGTGAACTCGCCCAGGGGGGTGTGGACCACCAGCTGCTGGCCCACCGGCCGCAGCGAGGCGGGTGTGAACACGCCATGGCCAATGAAGTCGGCCACAAAGCGGGTGGCAGGGCGGTGGTAGAGGTTGTAGGCGCCATCCCACTGGTGCAGGCGGCCTTCGTGCATCACGCCGATCGCGTCGCCAATCGCAAAGGCCTCCAACTGGTCGTGGGTGACAAACAGCGCGGTGGTTCCCGCCTGTTTCAGGATGCCGCGCACCTCGTGTGCCAGCCGTTCACGCAACTCCACGTCGAGGTTGGAAAACGGCTCGTCCAGCAGCAGCAACCGGGGTTTGGGCGCCAGCGCGCGGGCCAAGGCCACCCGTTGTTGCTGGCCACCGGAGAGTTCGTGGGGAAAGCGCTGCTCCGAGCCGCTCAGGCCCACCAGCGCCAGCACCTCGGCCACCCGCGCTGCGCGCTCGGGCTTGGGCAGTGCGTCGATCCCAAAGGCCACGTTGCGTGCCACGTCCAGGTGGGGAAACAGCGCGTAGTCCTGAAAC
>CAZANT010000387.1:0-2402 GCA_964486575.1 uncultured Burkholderiaceae bacterium
TGTAGACGATGAAGGGGTCGGTGGTGATGGCAAAGATCGCCGGCACCGAGTCCACCGCGAATACCAGGTCTACAAACTCCACCAACACCAGGGCCAGGAACAGTGGTGTGGCGAAACGCGCCAGCTTGCCGGTCGCCGGGTCGGTTTCTCGGACCCAGAATGCGTTGCCGCGCAAACCGTCTGTAACCCGCATGTGGCGCTTGAGAAACTTCAACATCGGGTTGTTCGCGATGTCTGGCATGTGGTCGGCAATCACCCACATCTTGATACCGGTGAAGACCAAGAACGCGCCGAACAGGTAGAGCACCCAGCTGAACTGGCTCACCAAGCTCGCGCCCAAACCGATCATGATCGCGCGCAGCACGATCACACCCAAGATTCCCCAGAACAACACGCGGTGTTGGTACTGCCGGGGGATGGCAAAGAAGCTGAAGATCAGCGCGATCACAAACACGTTGTCCATCGACAGCGACTTCTCGATCATGAAGCCGGTGTAGTAGTCCATACCGCTCTGGGCACCAAGGTACCACCAGACCCATGCACCAAACAGCAAGGCGACGCTGATGTAACCGCCTGAAAGCAGCAGGCTCTCGCGGACGCCGATTTCCTGGTCGTCTTTGTGGAGCACGCCGAGGTCGAAGGCCAACAGTGCCACCACGATGCTGGCAAAAGTGAGCCAGATCCAAACAGGTGTGCCCAGAAAATCAGACATCAGGGAAAGAATGAGGGTGTCCATAGTTCGCAATCAGACCATTGCGGCTACGGCGGTGCACAAACCCATAAGGCCGGTAAACCCGCCTAGAAAGGCTACGTCGCGGTTTTCGTTTCCAGAGTATTTAGCGTAAGCAGTGACTCCGGCGAAGGTGACGGTCAGGATGGCGAGTTGTACGGTGAGGCTGTTCATGGGAAATCTACAAGGGAAAGGTTGTGAGCTGCGTCGGGAAGGTAAGTCCCCAAAGCCAGGCTTTGGGAACAGACGACAGATTCAATGCGTCAACTGAGGCGGACTGGGTTGGGCCCGAGGGGCGGTACTGGCGCGTTGCCACAGCACTTTGGCCAAGTGAAGACCACCTCCCAACAGCACGAGCATTGCGGTGCCAACACCCCAGACCAGCCAGGCCACAACCGCCAAGCCACTGTCTAAAGCGGGCAGGGACTGAAGTAGGCTGTTGATCACCGGCACAGTTCCATGGATGAGGTTCACCATCGCCTGCCAGGCCTCGGCGGGGAGCCACGGCGCCAGCCAGTCTGGGCGTGGGATGTTGGCGGCGGCCGTTGAAATGCCAGACAGCCCGCCTGCGCTGCCCAGTGCCCATGCTGAGATGCTGTGCAGCACCCACACCGCGAGCGACCAGAACGCCACCAGTGTGGCGACAAAAAACCAGATCAGTGCGTAAACCATGGCGAACTCCAAATCTTGTGTGACGCTGGAGTGTGGCTTGCGCAATGAATCGGATAAACCAGAATATTTAAGACATATGATTCGGTTTTTCCGAACCGCAGAACCATGCTGAACTTCCGACACCTCTACTATTTCTGGGTGGTCACCAAGGAGGGTGGCTTTGCCCGTGCGGCTGGTCGCCTGGACATGGCGGTTCAAACCATCAGCGCCCAGGTGCGGGAGCTTGAGAAGTCGCTGGGCTGCCAGTTGCTCAAGCCCGCAGGCAGGGGTGTCTCACTGACCGAGGCCGGGCAGGCGGCTTTTGCCCGTGCCGAGGAAATTTTCTTGCTCGGCCAAGGCATACCCGAGGAGGTGAAGGCGGCCGCCAGCGGCAAAGTTCTGCGGCTGGCGGTTGGGCTGTCAGACGGCATTTCCAAGCTGGCCGCCCATGCCTTGCTAGCGCCGGTGCTGTCCGCGCCGCACTTGAAGCTGGTGTGCCATGAGGGCGAGTTCGAGCAACTCCTGAGCGAGTTGGCGCTGCACCACCTGGACATGGTGCTGACCAGCCAGGCCGCGCCACGCAACCCCAACCTCCGGCTGAGCAGCGAACTCCTCGTCGATTCGCCGGTCGAGTGGTATGGCCCTGCCAAGTTGGTGGGGAAAAAAGAGCGCGTCGCTTTTCCTCAATGCCTAAACGACCTACCGGTGCTGCTGCCCACGGGTCACTCCGCCTTGCGGCCCAAGTTGGACCGGTGGCTTGATACCTATGGATTGCGCCCTAGGGTAGTTGGTGAGTTTGAGGACAGCGCCTTACTTGCAGTGTTTGCGGCCCATGGCATGGGTGTGTTTCCCGTAAGCCAACTTGGCGCGGGCGACGGTGTGCTGATGCGCGGGCTCAGACGGTTGGGCGTTTCTGATGGCGTAAGGGACGAGATACATGGCATTCGCTCGCGGCGTGGTGAACATCACCCGGTGGGGGGGGTGGTGATGGCGTCGGCGGCAATCTGCAAGCGGTGGCGCT
>CAZANT010000388.1:0-2400 GCA_964486575.1 uncultured Burkholderiaceae bacterium
CGCAGGACATCCTCGACCACCTGAGCGGTGAACTCGCCGAGGTGACCGACTGGTCGGGCACGGTGGGGGTGGGCATTGCCGCCAACAACGCCGAGTATTTTGATGAGCCGGCCATGGCGCTGATGCTGCTGGAATTGCCGACCGACCAGTACCGCGTGTTTTCCGGCGTGGCGCCGCTGGGCTTGGGATTTGAAGCCCACACCGCCCTCGTCCACGTGGACGGAAGCATGCCCGATGTGGCTGAGCTCATCCACGACATGGCCGACCGAACGGCCACTGGTTATCTGTTTGGTGGCCTGTCGTCCAGCCGTGGCGCTACGGTGCAGTTTGCCCTGGGCGGCAACGGCAACGTCAAGGGGCAGGGCGCAGCGCGTGGCGTGTTCAGCGGCGGCATGTGCGGCGTGGCGTTCGCCGAGGGTGTGAACCTTGTGTCGCGGGTGACGCAGGGCTGTCAGCCCATCACCCCCGCCCGTGAGATCACCGCCGTGCAGGAAAACGTGGTCATGAGCCTCGACGGGCAGCCCGCGCTGGACGTGTTGCTGCGCGACCTCGACATCACCCTCGACCAACCACAGGTGGCAATGCAGCGCCTGCGCGCCACATTGGCCGGCATCGTCCCGCAGGGCGAGGCGGGCGATGGTGGCGTGGGCCGCGCCGGCAACTTCGGCACCGACGTGGTGGTGCGCCACATCATTGGCCTCGACCCGACCCGCAAAGGCGTGGCCATTTCCGACCGCACACAGCCCGGCATGCGGGTGGCTTTTTGTCAGCGCGATGCCAATGCCGCCCGTGCCGACCTGGTACGCATCTGCGCTGAGATTCGTGAGGAACTGGAGCCCGAGGAAATGCCGCTGGCCACCGCCAGCGCGTTGTCGGCCCCGGAAGCCGAGTCATCGCCTCACCCGGCGCGGCGGATCGCTGGCGCCATCTATGTGAGCTGCGCTGGGCGCGGCGGCCCCCACTTCGGTGCGCCGAGCGCCGAGCTGCAAATCGTCCGCCGGGCTTTGGGTGATGTGCCGTTGGTGGGGTTCTTTGCTGGCGGTGAGATCGCCCGCCATCACTTGTACGGCTACACCGGGGTGTTGACGGTCTTTACCGCCTGAGTACCGTGAAGGCGGCGAACTCCCAGCGCCGCATCGCCAGCAGCAGGGTGTAGCCCTCGCGGTCGGCCTCGGTCAGTTTCTGGTCGGCCAGATGCTGCTGCGCAAAGTCCTGCGCCACTCGCTGCATGCGCTCCATGAACGCTGGCGCCAGCGCACGGCTGATCGCGCCGTGCACCATCAACAGGCCTTCGCCGGGGCCGTCAAAGCCACCAGCGTAATAGTCCACCAGCGCGTTCTCGCGGAAGTAGCTCATCACCGGGCCATGGGGCCGCCAGCGAAAGGTCTTGGCCAGCTTCAGCCGGTAGCGGTTGAGTGGCCGCAGCTCGATGATGCCGATGCGGTCCAACTGCGCCAGATACTTGATGCCCTCGGCCTCGCTCAAGCGGTATTGGCTGGTGATCTGCTCAAGCGTCCACTGGCTGAGCACACAAATCGCCACCAGCAGCAGTTTTTTGTCGGCCACCACCGCCTGTTCTTGGGCTTGCGTCATCTCGGAGAGCAGGGGCTGGGCGTCGGCCACGCGCCGGGCGAGGTCGGCAAAGTCGAGCTTCAAGGCGCGGCAAATCGCGTCAATCCGAGACAGGGGCATCTCGCCCCGCGCCAGCATGCGCTTCACGCTCGACTCGGCCATGCCCAGCGCGAGCGCCAGGTCGGCGTAGGTCATGCGGGCCGATTTGAGTTCGGCTTTCAGCGCCAAAACCAAGTCTGCGGTGGTGCTCAAGGCAGGCTCCCGGTATCGCGACAAGATACCGCAAGGCGATTATGCGCAAACCGTAACGAATCCAAGTCAGTGGCCCAAAGTTTGCGGGCAGAATCAAAGCCACCGTGCAATTCTGCAAAGGCGTGCCCATGCGTGATGAGTCTCTTTCCCCCGGCCACAGCAGCCAGTTCGCGCTGCTCAAACAACGCCGATTTGCACCGTTTTTTTGGACCCAATTCGCAGGGGCCGCCAACGACAACCTGTTCAAGTTCGCCTTCACCGTGATGGTGACCTACCAGCTCAGCGTGGGCTGGCTGCCACCGGCGCTGGCCGGGCTGGTGATTGGCGCGCTGTTCATCCTGCCGTTCCTGTTGTTCTCTGCCACCAGCGGCCAGTTGGCCGACAAGGTGGACAAGACGGTGATGATGCGCTTTGTGAAGAACCTGGAAATCGCCATCATGGCTTTGGCCGCCTGGGGTTTCGTCGTCGCCAGCGTGCCGATTTTGCTGGCCTGCACCTTCCTGATGGGCTTGCACTCCACCCTGTTCGGTCCGGTGAAGTTTGCCTACCTGCCGCAGGTGCTGAACAACCGCGAAC
>CAZANT010000389.1:0-2364 GCA_964486575.1 uncultured Burkholderiaceae bacterium
GGGCCTCGGCCATCTCGGCGTTCAGGCCCATGTTCTTCCACAGGCTGATGGCCCACTGGTACTGCCGTGCGGTGGCCGCGTCCACCCCACCACCGCAGTCTTTGATCAGGCTTGTGACGTCGTCGCTGTCCAAGATGCTGAACTGCGGTTTCAGCCCCAGGGCCGCGCCGTCTTGCCGAAGCATGCGCACGCCCAGCGCGTGGAAGGTGCAGATCAGCACCTCTTTGGCTTGCCGGCCGATCAAGCCTTTGGCGCGTTCGCGCATTTCGGCTGCAGCCTTGTTGGTGAAGGTGATGGCGGCAATGCGATTGGGCGCCAGCCCGGCCTGGATCAGGCGCCCGATCTTCTGGGTGATCACCCGCGTTTTTCCCGAGCCTGCGCCAGCCAGCACCAGGCAAGGGCCCTGCATGTAGTTCACCGCTTCCTGTTGGGCAAGGTTCATGCCCAGCGGGGACGGAGCGGCGGAATGGGGAACAGCGGACATTCAGGCGGTGCCCCGGGCGGGGCCATCAGAGGGGGAAACGAGGGCGGGGGAATGGAAAAAGCGCGAGCCGCATCATAGCGGTCGGCCTGACCGCTGGGGGCGTTGAAACTTCGGTCTGGGCGGTTGAAATTTGCTGGTCAGTGCCTGCTTCGCCGCCAGGCCGCACCGTGCAGGCCAGACAATGGCGACGTGCTGAACATCCTGCTGGTCACGTTTCCGTTTTTTGCCCTGGTGCTGGCCGGCTTCGTGGCCGCGCGGCGGGGCCTGCTGCCGCTGGACGCGATTCCTGGGCTGAACGGTTTTGTGCTGTATTTCGCACTGCCGTGCATGCTGTACCGCTTTGGCGCGACCACACCGCTGGCGCAGCTGCTGGATGCGAGCGTGTTCTTTACTTACCTGTTTTGCGCGCTGGTGTTGGTCGCCTTTGTGGTGACCGTCAGCCTCAACCGCCGCATCGGCTGGAACGACGCCGCCTTTGGCGCGCTGGTGGCCGCTTTTCCCAACACCGGCTTCATGGGCGTGCCGCTGCTGGTGGCGCTGCTGGGCAGTGCGGCCGCAGGGCCTACCATTGTGGCAATCCTGGTGGACATGGTGGTGACATCGTCGCTCTGCATCGCGCTCTCGCGTTTGGATACGGCAGGACAGCACGGCTTCCAGCGCGCCGGTCGGGACGCACTGCGTGGTGTGCTGCGCAACCCCATGCCCTGGGCGATTTTGCTTGGTGGGGTGTCGTCGGCAGTGCAACTGGCGTTGCCCGCGCCCTTGATGAAAACCGTGGGTCTGCTGGCGGATGCGGCTTCGCCGGTGGCGCTGTTCACCATTGGCGCGGTGCTCGCGCGTTCGCAGATGCGGGCAGCGCAAAGTGGCGCACCGCCCATTCCCCGGCGCGACTACCTGCCGGTGGTGGGTGTGAAGCTGCTGCTGCACCCCTTGCTGGTGTGGCTGGCCGGGTCGTCCGCGGTCCGGTTGGGCGTGCCGCTGGACCCGTTTGCGCTGACGGTGATGGTGCTGGTGGCGGCGCTGCCGAGTGCCAGCAACGTGTCGCTGCTGGCCGAAAAGTTTGGCGCCGACAACGGGCGCATCGCCCGAATCATCCTGGTGTCCACCGCCGCCGCCTTTTTCACCTTCTCGCTCGCGGTGACTTGGATGACCTGAGCCCTCGGGCGGGGTAGATCGCTATTCAATACATAGCAGAATCGCAATATTTCACTAGGGCTTGAGGCTGATTTGACTTAAAAATGGCCTTCGCGAGGTCCCCAGCGCCGCCAAACCCCCTTAAATTGCCAGCGGGTCCACGTCCACCGCCCAGCGGATCACGCCCTTGCCTTCGGGCAACTGGCGAGTCGCCCTCAACACCGGTTGCCAGGCGGACAAGAACTGCTGCAGCGCCTGGCGTGAAGGGCTTTCCAGCAGCATCTGCGCCCGCTCCACGTTGGCCACCCGCTGGATCGTCATCGGCACCGCCGGGTACAGGGTCACATGGCTCGCGCCTGGCAACCCGGTGGCCGCGTCGCTGGCGGCCGACAGAAAGGCCTGGGCCGCGTCCTGGCTGCGCGCTTCGGCCCGCACCAGCGCCTGAAAGCTGAACGGCGGCAGTCCGGCTTGGGCGCGTTCGGCCAGCTGCTGTGCCGCGAAGCCGGGAAAGTCATGCTGGCGCAGTGCAGCGTAGAGCGGGTGGTCTTTGTGGTGGGTCTGTAGCCACATCTCGCTCACCGAGCCCTGCTGCGCCAGGTAAGCAGCGTCGCGCCCGGCGCGGCCCGCCGCCTGCAGCAGCAGGCTGAACAACCGCTCTGGCGCACGGAAGTCGCTGGAGAACAGCGCCGTATCGGGGTTGACCGCCGCCACCAGCGTGATGCGCCGGAAGTCGTGGCCCTTGGCGA
>CAZANT010000390.1:0-2338 GCA_964486575.1 uncultured Burkholderiaceae bacterium
GGAACGTATCACCTGGATTCCTGAGCTGCCCATCGGACGGAACTTGCTTCAACGCATTGGCGTCAAACCCGGCGTCGGAGGCGAACAGCGTCACGTCGAAGTTCTCCACCGGCGGGGCCAGCGGCGAGTCCTCGTGGATGTCCAGCGTCACGCCGGGATAGCGCTCACGGAACGCGGCCACCAGCGGCGCCAGGTGGTGCACTGCCAGCACCGGTGCAGAGTGCACCCGTAGCACACCGGAGAGCGTTTGGGTGTGGGCGCGGGTCAAGGCTTCGGCGTCATCGATGTCGCCCAGGATGTTGCGCACCCGTTGCAGGTAGGTCTCGCCGGCTTCGGTCAGCGCCAGCCGCCGGGTGGTTCGCTGAATCAAACGCGCACCCAGGTGCTGCTCCAAGTCTGAAATCAGGCGTGTTACCACCGCGGCCGACATGTCGAGCGATCGCGCGGCGGCAGCAAAGCCCCCCTCGTCAATGACTTTCTGGAACACACGCATCGACAACAACCGGTCCATAGGCGCTTTCTGGACAATTCAACGGATCAATTGTTTCGTATACCGCAACAAGGAATTGCCGATAGGGTTATTTATCTTTGAATCGGCAACAACTAAAGTTACCCCATCGATGAGCCAGACCCCCAAGGCGACTCACCGAGGCTGGACTGACGGGTCACTCGGGCCCGCCATGCCCGGAGATGTGTCTCTGCTGTTTTATCAACTTTTACCGAAGGAATCGCCATGAAAAACCAATTCATTGCCGCTGCTCTGCTGACCCTTGCTGCCGGTGCCGCCAACGCCAGCTGCGCCTCGGTCAGTCTGCAGCCTGAACTGTGCCCGCCCGAAGCGTCCGCTCCCAGCACACTGACCCGCGCTGAAGTGCGCGCCGAGGTGCTGCGAGCGCAAAAAGAAGGGACCCTGTCCATCAACACGCTGACCGCCAGCGGCAACACCATGCCCGGTGGTGTAGTCAATGCCGAAGCCTCTCAGCTGACGCGTGAACAGGTGCGGGCCGAAGCCCAGCAGGCCAATCGCAAGCCCATCAACTTTTTCTACCCCGGTTGATCGGTTCGCCGTTGTAAGCCAAGGCTCACCCCACCCCAACCCCGCTGTGCGACCGTGCAGCGGGGTTTTTTGCTGCGCGCTTCAGTGCGCCCGGTACCGCGCCACCAGCCAGAGCAGCAGCAGTACTGGCGCTCCCAGCACCGCGGTGGCGGTGAAGAAGTGGGCGTAGCCAAAGGCATCCACCCAGGCGCCGGAATAACCCGCCAGGAACTTGGGCAGCAGCAGCATCATCGAGGTGAACAAAGCGTACTGGGTGGCCGAGTACTGCAGGTTGGTGAGCGACGACAAATAGGCAATGAAGGCCGCCGAAGCGATGCCCGAACTCAGGTTGTCGGCGGAAATCACAAAAATCAGCGCCGTCACATCGTGCCCCTGCCCACCCAGCCACGCGAACAACAGATTGCTGGCCGCACTCAGCACTGCGCCCAGCGCCAGCACCTTGAACACCCCCAGCCGCATCGCCAACATGCCGCCCACAAAGGCGCCCACCAGGGTCATGACGACGCCGTAGATCTTGGTTACCGCAGCGACCTCGTCCTTGGTGTAGCCCATATCCACGTAAAACGGATTCGCCATGATGCCCATCACCACGTCGCTGATCCGGTAGGTGGCAATGAGCGCCAGCATCAGCACCGCTTGCCAGCGGTAGCGGCGCAGGAAGTCGGCAAACGGCTCGATCAGTACACCGCGCAGCCATTCGGCGGCGTTGCGGCTTTTGGGAAGTGCCAGCCGTGCTGGCTCGGGCGACAGCAGCACGGTGAGCGTGCCCAGCAGCATGGAGCCGGCCATTACCAAATACGCAATCTGCCAGGCACCTGGCTGGTAGGCCACCAGACCGGTCACCGGGGTGATTTCGGCGCGCGCGGCGATCCACAGCGCCCCGGCACCCGCCCAGATCAGCGCCAGCCGGTAGCCGGTTTGGTACGCCGCTGCCAGTGCCGCCTGGCGCTCCGTGCCGGCGGACTCGATGCGGTAGGCGTCAAGCGCAATGTCCTGGGTGGCCGACCCAAAAGCCACCAGCAGTGCGCACCACACCAGCGGCGTCAGGTCCTGGCGCGGGTCGTTGAACGCCATGCCGACCAGTCCGGCCATGACCATGGACTGCGCCAGCAGCAGCCAGCTGCGACGGCGGCCTAACCAGCCAGTGACAAGCGGGATTGGCAGCCGGTCGACCAGCGGCGCCCAGACCCACTTGAAGGCGTAGGCCAGGCCGACCCAGCTCAGGTGGCCAATGGTGGTGCGGTCCACCCCGGCTTCACGCAGCCAGAAGCTGAGGGTGCC
>CAZANT010000391.1:0-2330 GCA_964486575.1 uncultured Burkholderiaceae bacterium
GGCCACCAAGCCGTTTGAAATCGACGGCACGATTGGTACCAGTGCCGAACTCACCCGCGGCGACGCGCCCGGCAGCGACAAGCTGACACTGGAGTTCACCGCCCTGCGCGTCATCAACGTGGAGAATTTCGCTAACGCGGGCGAGTCGGCCACCGACGTGCGCAAGGTCGATTTGCGTGCCGCCATCGACGGCCGGTTGGGTGCAGCCAACAAGACTGTGACCAAAAAAGAGCTGCGCAACATCGGCCCCAGCATCACCTACAAGCTGCGCGACGCGGCTGGCCAAGCGCGCGAGTTCAACAACTACATGCTGCCGGTGGACATGGGCGATGGCGCAGGCCGGGTGTTCCTCATGGGCACGCGCGACACCCCCAATGAGCGTTTCCGCTACCTACGGATTCCTGCCGACGACAACGACAGCTTGGACGGTTTTCTCGCTCTGCGCGACGCGTTGGCCGAGCCAGTCCTGCGCGACCGCGCCGTGGCACGTTACGTGGCCAAGTCGACCGACCCGCTCAAGCCGGAGCTCGCCAACCAACTGAAGGCCTCCGCAAGCCGGGCACTGACGCTTTTCGCTGGCGTGGGCGGCAGCGGGCCCGAGGCGGTGAGTGGTCTCCAAGCCATCTCGGACTTCATGGAAGCCAATGTTCCCGAGGCCGAACGCGCCCGGGCGGGCGAAGTGCTGGTGCGCATCATCAACGGGGTGTTGTTTGAATTGGCTCAGATGACCCGCGAGCGGGCTGGACTCAAGCCGCTGGAACCCGGCGAGAGCACCCAAAATTTCATGGTTCAGGCAGTGCTCAGCCTGAGCGACGCGGTGTTGTACCCTGCGCCCATGGCATTCCAGCTGCAGGACTTCAAACAAGTCCAGGCCAGTGTGTTCCAGGTCGCCCGTGCACCGGGTAAAAACATTGTCTACCTCGGCTGCCTGTTCCTGATTGTGGGAATATTCGCCATGCTGTACGTGCGGGAGCGCCGCCTTTGGGTCTGGCTGACACCCCAGGGCAGCGACGGTGCCCGGGCCACCTTGGCCTTGTCCACCAACCGCAAGACGCTGGATGTTGACAAAGAGTTTGTCCACCTCAAGCACAAGCTGATCAATGCTGCAGACTGATACCGCCATGCCACGCACTTTGACCGACTTACCGACACGACCCGGAGACGCCCGATGAACACCGCCACCATCTCGCTGAATGAAAGCTTCATGTCGCGCCGCAACTGGCAAGACTGGGTCTTTGCCGTGCTGGTGCTCGCCGGTGGTGTGTTTGCGCTGTCGCGCTATGCCCAGTTCATGGACGGTTACGAAAAAGCCATTCTGGTTGGCACCGTACCCAGCGCCATTTGGCTGGGATGGTTCTGGCGTCCGCTGCAACGCCTGATGGGGGTTGTGGCTGGGGTCTCGCTGCTGGCGATTGCGGCCTACCAGAGTGATTTGGCCCGGGCCGATTCGGTATTCTGGCTCAAGTACTTTCTTTCCAGCCAGTCGGCTATCTTGTGGTCGTGCATGCTGTTTTTCATGGCCACGGCTTTCTACTGGCTGGGCATGTTTGTCAAAGGGCAGGGCGGCACAATGGAGTCACTGGGTTCGCGGCTGACCTGGGTGGCGGTGGGCATGGCCCTGATTGGCACCATGGTGCGCTGGTACGAAAGCTACCTGATTGGCGCCGACATAGGCCATATCCCGGTCAGTAACCTGTATGAAGTGTTCGTCCTGTTTTGCTGGATGACCGCGTTGTTCTATCTGTACTTTGAAGCCCAGTACAAAACGCGTGCCCTGGGGGCGTTCGTGATGCTGGTGGTCAGTGCTGCCGTGGGCTTTTTGCTTTGGTACACGGTGGTGCGTGAGGCGCATGAAATCCAGCCGCTCGTACCAGCACTGCAAAGCTGGTGGATGAAGCTACACGTGCCAGCCAACTTCATTGGGTATGGCACCTTTGCACTGGCTGCCATGGTGGCATTCGCCTACCTGATCAAGCAACAAGCCACCGAAACCCGCTGGTACAAACTGGCCCCTTTGTGGATTCTGGGCATTGTGTTGTGTTTCGAGCCAGTGGTGTTCCGCCGCTCGGCGGTGGACAGCGGCAGCAGCTACTGGATGGTGTATTTCGGTGTGTCTGCACTGATCGTTGCCGGCATCATTTTTGGGCGCAAGCAAATCGCTTCTCGCCTACCGAGCTTTGAGGTGTTGGACGACGTGATGTACAAATCCATCGCGGTGGGTTTTGCCTTTTTCACCATTGCCACCGTGCTGGGCGCGCTGTGGGCCGCTGAGGCTTGGGGCGGCTACTGGAGCTGGGACCCGAAGGAAACCTGGGCGCTGATCGTCTGGC
>CAZANT010000392.1:0-2324 GCA_964486575.1 uncultured Burkholderiaceae bacterium
GGGCCAGGGTGTGTTGAAGTCCGCGTTGGACACTGCGCCCAGTCCCGGTGCATGGTTTACAAGCTTGGCACCGCGACTCTCCAGTCCCAAGAGTTGTTGACCGTCAAACACCAGCAGGTTGAAGGGGTTGAAGTCGCCACAGTGCCGTGCCAATTGCATTAAGTAGTTTTCTGCCGATAGATTGCTGCACAGGAAACCTGCAACCAGTCCCCCGCGGGAGGGTGCATCGGCACGCTGGGGCTTGGCCGAGCGGAAGTTGGTGAGGGCGGCGAGCCGCCCGGTGCGGGTCAGGCCTAGCCAGGTGCCACCGCCTTGCATATCCTTACCAGCCAGCACTTCGGTGCCATTCGGATCAGCATCCCACCAGTGCAGTGGCACGGTCGGGCGAGCATAGAACTCGTCGCGATTTGCAAGCAGCAGCAAAGGTGTGGCACTGTTCGGTTGCCAGTTCCAGGCAATCAGGCACATGGTTGGTTACACCGTTCCGGTGGACACAGCCAGAGCCGTCTTGTGCAACACCTGGCGCAGCACAAAACTGGAGTGAACGCCGGTCACGCCGGTAATGCTGGCCAGTTTGTTCAGCAGCAGGGCCTGGTAGTGGTCCATGTCCCGCACCGCCACTTTCAATTGGTAGTCGGCGTTCTGCCCGGTAATCAGCAGGCACTCCAGCACCTCCGGCAGCAAGCTGACCGTGGCCTCGAAGTTGGCAAAACGCTCAGGTGTGTGTTTGTCCATGGAGATATGGATCAGGGCGGTGAGTGTCAGTCCCAGTTTTTTGGCATCCAGCAGTGCGCGGTAACCCACGATCAGGCCTGATTCTTCCAGCGCCCGCACGCGGCGCAGGCAGGGTGAGGGCGACAGGCCTATGCGGTCGGCCAGGTCCTGGTTGTTGATGCGGCCGTCGGCTTGCAGGATTTCCAGGATGTGTTGGTCGTAGCGATCCAGTTTCATATTCCTGCCAATATTTAGGTTTATTTAGACAGAGTATGCCGAATTTTTACCAGGTATGAGCAACTACGCAATCTTCTGCCGGTGCTGCAGACCTACACTGGAGGCATCTGTTATCGACAGAACCACGATGCGACTGCGGCCACGAGCCCCGGTTGCGCAGCCGGACCCACGAGGACTGGAACTGCAAAACTCCAAAACCCCGGGGCCGATCTATCCAGCGCTCCGGGGACTGTTTTCCAAAAACGCCACCACCAACCGCGCAACCGCATCACCCTCGTGGCCGGTCAGCAAGCCCTGGCTCTTGGCGGCATATTCGGCTTCACCCAATCGTTCGCGGTGTTCGTCCAGCAAGTACTGGCTGAAAAATGCGTCAAATTCTGGATGGGCCTGCACGCAAAACACGTGGTCATCCACCGTGAAGGCGGCCACGGGGCAAAAGTCACTGCTGGCGACCAGGGTGGCACCGGGGGGTAACGCCAAGACTTGGTCCTGGTGGCTCACATACAGAGCAATGTCATGGCGGTCCTGGCATTGCGGCAGGTCTTGCCGGTGCCAGTCGTAGGTCATGCGTCCTTTGCCCCAGCCCTGCGGCGCACGCCCTACGGGTGCGTCCATACACAGGCCGATCAGTTGGTGGCCAAAACACACGCCCACCATTTTTTTGCGTTCGGCCAATAGCTGCGTGACGCGCCGGCGCAGCTCGACCACCCAGGCCTCGTCCGAGAAAGAGTCGGATGCGCTGCCGGTTAACAGCACTGCATCAAAGTCGTCAAAGCTGACCGGGTATTCACCGCGCTGGGTGTTGAAGATCTCATACGTCCAGCCGGCATCTACGCCGTCAAAGAGGCGTACAAACATGGCGCCGAAGCTGGTGTAGCGCTGGGCCAGCTCACCGTCCAGTATGTCGTTGTCCAGAATGCAAAGTTTCATTGCTATGATTTGAATAGCTGCTTAGATAGCATTTTCGGGGGCTAGCGGCCTCTTCGGGCCCTGACCGCTGCTGCCAGCTGTTGCAGCACCGGCACGGTTTGCGCCATGCTGATGCAGGCATCGGTGACCGACACGCCGTGTTGCAGTGGTGTACCCGGGAGGATGTCCTGTCGACCTTCGTTCAGATGGCTCTCAATCATGATGCCGGTGATGCGGCGGTCACCCGCAGCGATCTGCTGGGCCACGTCGGCTGCCACCACGATCTGGCGTGCATGTTGTTTGCTGCTGTTGGCGTGGCTGACATCGATCATGACCTGTTCACGCAGGCCCGCGCTCTTGAGCAGCGTACAGGCGGCGTCCACATCCGCCTTGGCGTAGTTGGTTTGTTTGCCGCCGCGCAGGATGACATGGCAGTCGTCGTTGCCGCGGGTCTCGAAGATGGC
>CAZANT010000393.1:0-2308 GCA_964486575.1 uncultured Burkholderiaceae bacterium
GTGAGCGCCAGGATCATGATCGGCGAGTCGGCCGGGTTTGCCTTGCGGTAAGTGGGGTTGCTGCGCAAGGTGGCGGGCAGGTCCACCCGTGAGGCGTTGATGGCCGCCTGAACCTCGCGCGCGGCTGCGTCGATTTTGCGGTTGAGGTCGAACTGCAGGCTGATGCGGGTCGACCCGCTGCTGCTGGTTGACGTCATCTCGTTCACCCCCGAGATCACGCCGAGGCGCCGCTCCAGCGGCGTGGCGACGCTGGACGCCATGGTCTCCGGGCTGGCGCCAGGCAGACGTGCGCTGACGGATATCGTCGGAAAATCCACCTGCGGCAGCGGCGATACCGGCAGGACCCCATAGGCCGCCAGGCCCGCGAGTGCGAGCCCCAGCGTGAGCAGCACCGTGCCCACCGGCCTGCGGACGAAGGGGCCCGACAAGTTCACGGCGCGCTGCCCTCCGAGGGCATCTTGGTGGTGGGCGTGGGACGCCAGCGTTTGCCCAGACGGTCAAAAGCGAGGTAAATCACCGGGGTGGTGTAGAGCGTCAGCACCTGGCTCACGATCAAGCCGCCAAAGATGCTCATGCCCAGCGGACGGCGCAGTTCAGCACCTTCGCCCCAGCCCAACATCAGTGGTACGGCCGCGAACAACGCGGCCAGCGTGGTCATCAGGATGGGGCGCAGACGCAGCAAGGCCGCCTGGTGGATGGCCTCTTGCGGGGGTTTGCCTTCGCGGCGCTCGGCGTCGATGGCGAAGTCAATCATCATGATCGCGTTTTTCTTCACGATGCCGATCAGCAGGATGATGCCGATGATGCCGATCACGCCCAAATCTTGGCCGCTCAACATCAGCGCCAACAGTGCACCCACGCCAGCCGAGGGCAGGGTGGAGAGAATGGTCATGGGGTGTACATAGCTCTCGTAAAGCACCCCCAACACGATGTAGACGCAGACCACCGCCGCCAGGATCAGCCACAACTGGTTGGTGAGCGAGGCCTGGTATGCGCCGGCGGCGCCCAGGAAAGTCATGGTCACGCTGGCGGGCATGCCGATTTCCGTGGCTGCGCTGCGGATCGCGTCCACCGCCTTGCCCAGCGACACGCCTGGCGGGGTGTCAAAACCCACGGTGGTGGCCGGGTACTGGGCCACCCGGGTGATCTGCAGTGGCGCGGTGCGCTCGCTCACGCTCGCTACCGCCGACAGCGGTGTGGGCGTGCCCGAGCCGGTGCGCAGGTGAAGCAGACCGAGCGACTCGGGTGTGCTGAGCAGGTCGGGGCGCGCCTCGATGATGACCCGGTACTGGTTGGTCTCGGTGAAGATCGTGGAGACGATGCGTTGCCCGAACGCGTTGTACAGCGCGTCGTCGATGTTGGCGGCCGACAGCGACAGGCGGGCCGCGGAGTCGCGGTCGATTTTCACGTAGGCCGACACCCCGGTCGCGCCCGCGTCGTTCACCACATTGCGCACCGCGGCATGGCCCTGCAGCGCTTCGGTCAAGCGGCTGGCCCATTGCGTCACCACCGCGCTGCTGGCACCTTCCAGTGAAACCCGGTACGGGGTGGGGCCAGACTCCGCGTCAATGGTCAGGTCTTGTGCGGGCTGCAGGTTCAGGCTGACCCCTGCCACGCCGCGCACACGCTCGCGCAGGCGGTCCATGACCTCGGCCAAATCACCCCGATCTTTCTTGAGGTTGATCAGCACCCGTCCGGTGTTGAGCTGGGTGTTGTTGGCCCCGTCCACGCCCACAAAGCTGCTGAGCGAGGCCACCGCCGGGTCGTCCAGCAGCGCTTTGACTGCTGCCTGTTGCAACTCGCTCATGCGGCTGTAGGAAACCGACGTGGCTGCGTCGATGCGGCCCAGCAACTGCCCAGTGTCCTGCACGGGGAACAGGCCCTTGGGAATGACCACATACAGGGCCACAGTGAGCACGAGGGTGAGTGCCGCCACCAACAACGTGATGGACTGGTGCGCCAGAACCCAGGTGAGGGTCTGGTCGTAGCGTTTCACGATGCGGTCGAACTGGCGCTGAAAGGCGCGGCCAAAGCGGCTGGTAGGCTCGGGCCCGTCGGGCTGCAGCCAGCGCGCTGCCATCATGGGCACCAGGGTCAGCGAGACCACCGCCGAGATCAGGATGGTGATGGCCAGTGTGACCGCGAATTCGCGAAACAAGCGGCCCACCACGTCGCCCATGAACAGCAGCGGAATCAGTACCGCCACCAACGACACGGTGAGAGAGATGATGGTGAAGCCGATTTCGGCCGCTCCCTTCAGAGCGGCCGCCATGGGCGCCATGCCTTCTTCGATGTGGCGGGCGATGTT
>CAZANT010000394.1:0-2307 GCA_964486575.1 uncultured Burkholderiaceae bacterium
GCCGCAAGCCGCGCGGACAGAACGCAGGAAGTATTCGGCTTCCGGCGGGGAAAAGTTGCCGATGCTCGAGCCAGGATAAAACAGCACCCTGGGCGCAGCGGGGTTGGCCACGACTTCGGGCAGAACCAGCCCGTCGGAAAAATCCACCCCCACGCCCACCATGTCCAGCGTCGGGTGCTGCAACTGCAGGGCGCCCATGGCCTCGCGCAGAAAATCCACCGAAATATCGATGGCCACGTACTGGATCGGTTGAAACTGCGCAAACAGGCGGGCCGACTTCTTGCAATTGCCGGCCCCCAGGTCAATCCACGTCGCTCCCGCCGGCACTTGCCGCATCTGGCTGGCCTGTGCAGCAAACACAGACGCCTCCAAGCGGGTGAGGTCGTATTCAGGCAACTCGGTGATCGCCTCAAACAGCCGCGAGCCCAGCGCGTCGTAGAGGTATTTGGGGGAGGTGTGAGCCGTTGCTGCTTGCAGCCCCGTCAACAGTTCCTGGCGGATGGCCGCGTGGTTGTCATGGTGCAGTTGCAGAAAGGCGGGAGATTTCATTCGCGTTGGCCAATTGTTGGATCGTATTTTTGCTGCATGGTAGCGGTCTATGCTCACCCGGGCTGGGATTACGGTCGAATTGCTTTCTAATCACGTTTGTTTGAATTTCTGGAGGCCGCATGGCTCGTCATTTTCTGAAGGCTGCTTTTCTGGGTGCGATGCTGGTAGCAACAGCCCTGAGCGCCACCGCTCAGGCTCAACCGGTGCTGCGCGTGACCACCATCCCCGAGGAAGCCGCTACCGAACAGGTCCGCAAGTTCACCCCGCTGGCCAGCTACCTGGAAAAAGCACTCGGCATGAAGGTCGAGTTCACCCCGGTGAGTGATTACCCGGCCGCGGTGGAAACGCTGGTGAATAAAAAGGTGGACTTGGTCTGGTTTGGCGGGTTCACCCACGTGCAGGCCAACCTGCGCTCGGGTGGCAAGGTCGTGCCACTGGCACAGCGTGAAGAAGACACGCGGTTCCAGTCGGTGTTCATTGCCAAGACCGACTCGGGCATCAAGAGCCTGGCCGACATGAAGGGCAAACAGATCTCGTTCGGCTCCCAAAGCAGCACCTCGGGCCATTTGATGCCGCGCAGCTTTTTGCTGCAGGCCGACATCAACCCGGAGAAAGACTTCCGCCGCGTTGCTTACAGCGGCGCACACGACGCCACCATCGCTTCGGTGGTCAGCGGCAAGGTGGACGCCGCCGCGCTGGACATCACCGTCTGGCGCAAGTTCGTGACCGAGAACAAGGTCGACACCAAGGCGGTCGACGTGTTCTACACCACGCCGCCGTACTTCAACTACAACTGGTCGGTGCATGCCGACATGCCCGCCGAACTGCAGCAAAAAATCAAGGCCGCGCTGCTCGCCCTCAGCCCGGCCAATCCGGAACAGGCCGAAATCCTCCGCCTGAACCGCGCCACCCGCTACATCGCCACCACGCCTGAGAACTACAAGGGCCTGGAAGCGGCGGCACGCAGCGCCGGACTGCTGTAAGCCGAGGCCATCGCATTGAACATCCAGCTGCGCGCGCTGATTGCGCACCACCCTACCGCGCGCACCGGTGCCAGGCCCGCTCTGACCAACCTCAGCATCGAGATTGCCTCGGGCGAACGGGTGGCCGTAATCGGGCCGTCGGGTGCCGGCAAAACCACCTTGCTCCAGGTGCTGGCCTGCGCCCTGCCGCCCAGGCAGGGCGAATTTTTGCTGAACAACACCGCGCCATGGACGCTGGCTGCCGCAGCGCTGCGGCAACTGCGCGGCCGCTTGTTTCTGGCGCCGCAGGTGCCCCCCCTGCCGCCGCGCCAACGTGTGGTGACCGCAGTCTTGGCCGGCCGCCTGCCAGCCATGGGGCTGTTCCACAGCCTGCGTTCGCTTTTCTACCCTGCTGACATCCCCGCCGCCTACGACGCTCTGGACCGGTTCGACCTGGCCGAAAAGCTCTTCGAGCGGGTCGACAGGCTCTCGGGCGGCGAGCGCCAGCGCGTTGGGCTGGCCCGCACCCTGCTGGCCCCGGCCACGCTGTGGCTGATTGACGAACCCCTGTCAGCCCTGGACCCGGCCCGCGCGCGCCAGGCGCTGGACACCCTGCTGGACGCGGCCCATGACCGGCAAGCCACAGTGGTTGCCACGTTGCACCAGGTGGACATGGCGCTGGCCTACTTTCCCCGCATCATTGGGCTTCGCGACGGTGCCCTGGTGTTTGACCTGCCGTCCCAAGCGGTGTCGCGCGAGGTCCTGGCCAACCTGTATGAACATTACGAACACGAAC
>CAZANT010000395.1:0-2306 GCA_964486575.1 uncultured Burkholderiaceae bacterium
ACCGGCGTGCTGGACCTCAGCACCGGCAGCTTGCCAGTCTCTACCGATGGCCTGTTGGACACCCTCAACGGGGCCGACCCCACTGGCGGCCTGCTCGGCCAGGCCACCGGTCTGCTGCCCACCACCAGCCTGCCAGAAGCCAGTCTGACCGGCGACGCTGGCGGCCTGCTGTCCAGCGTGACCGGCTTGCAAAACACGCTGACCGCCGCCACACAAGACATTCCCGCCATCTCCAGTGTGACCGAACTGGGCAACCAATCGCCGCTGGGCGGCCTGCTGAACAACCTGTGATGGCCGACTGACACGTTCTCCTCGTCGGCCGCGTTGATTGGGCCGTTCGCCGGTGGCGTTGGGGTGATTTTTCACCGCAGCACCCCCGGCGTTTTTGCGTTTGGCCCCTGCCCACGTGCACCGGGAATTGGCACACCACGCACCAGGCTGTGGCCACTGTGCCCCACGCCCCTGCATGGCGACCGCGCTGCGCCGTCCAAACACCGGCAGCCAAGTGAGGAAAAAGTCACAGAAATTGGACAAAACGGAGAGAAAAGGCCGCGGAAATCGCAAAGACTAGGGTTAACCCTAGGACTGGCGTAGTACTTGCTCGGACGCGGCGCACATCCGCATTGCCCATCTGAAAGGACTTTTCCATGGCCGACACCGTCACCACCACCGAACTGCAGCGCACCAATTTCCTGGATCCCAGCCTCGTTTTCATCGACACCCTGACCAACGGCCTCGACGAAGGCCCCTTCCAAGGCACCGGCCTGGTGGCCTTGAAAGCACCGACCGTTGGCACCGCCACCGACGTGCTGGGCGGTTTGGGCATCGGCCTCGCGCCGCTGGTGGGCACCGACTACGCCGCCGACCACCCCAACGCCCTGGATCCGATTGACAACCTGGTGGCGGGCACCGCCACCACCTTCAAAGGTGCGGTGGGCGGCGACATTGACGCCCTGTTTGGTGCAGGCACCACCGCCGTCGTGCTGGCACCGCTCGGCCTGCAGTCCGACTACCTCACCGACCTGCTCAACACCGACCTCGAAACCCTCGGCCTGAGCGGCCCGGTGGGCGACGGCCTGGCCAAGGCAGAGTCCGCTCTGGCGCCCTACAACGACGCCGTGGTCAGCCTGGAAGCGCAAATCTTCACCGTGGGCGCCCAGTTGGGTACGCCCGGCACCGAACTGCTGTCTGACATTGGCAGCGGCGAGTTGTTCGGCCTGAGCGAACTGGGCGGTGGCCTGTTGGCGGCCTCGCCGCTGGGCGCCTTGGTGGAAACCGGCCTCGCCAGCGCGCCCGCCCTGCCCTTGGGCGACACCTTGGGTGGCCTGCTGGTGCCCGTGAGCAGCACCGCCAGCACCCTGTTTGCAAGCGCCACCGGCGGCCTGCCCGACCTCGGCACGGCGCTGCCGGTCTGACGGCAACGGCCCACTGCCCGGGCTCACCGCAAGACCTCGGGCACAGCGGCCAGTTGCGCCCGCACCAGCCAGGTGAACACCGAGTCCACTGTGACGGTTTCAATGCGGTCTGAAAACCGCTTGTCGTTGGGGTGGTCGTCAAACGCCACGTTGGCCGCGCTGACCCGCCCGCCCAGTCGGGTCAAGGGGCCGAGCTTCAATGTAGTCGGCTCGTAGCCCTTGAACTGCAGCCAGGCCTGTGCCTTGTGGCGGGTGCTTGCGCTGGGCTCCATCGCCATGGCCAGGGTCTCCATCGCCCACTGGTTGGACTGCTGGTAGGTCTGCCCCCAGGCGTAGCTCACCAGGTTGTAAGGCCGATGGTGGAGCGCGGTCGCGCGGGTCGGGTCCTGGAGCAACTCCAGCAGTCTGGCCTGCACCGCAGGCGTGGGCACCGCCCAGGCCGCTTCGTGGCGCCACAGGTCGTCCAGGAAAAAATCTCCCAGCCCCTGGCGGTACACCGCCGCCGCGCTGCCGCATTCGTTCAATTTGTGCAACACGCGCCAGACATGGCCACCGGCGACGTCCGCGTGCTTGTAGGCAAAGCCCAGGTGCGAATAGCGCACCCCGTATTTGTCCAGGTCCTGCCCTGCGCGGGCCAGCACCACCACCCTGGCACCGCTGGCGTCCAGCGCCGCTTGGGTGCGCTCCGCCAGCGCCAGGCCCCGCGTGATGGTCAGAACACTCGGTTGTTTCGCCTCGCAGGTGCGGCCAGCATGCGCGACCGGTGCCCACAGCAGGCAGGCCGCGAGGCAAGGGCCTGCCCACAGCCGGGTCAACCACTTGGACGTGTTCATGGCGGGTTCCTCAGTGCGTCACACGCTCGTTGTGCAGCAGGGCGCGGCCCAGCGCATT
>CAZANT010000396.1:0-2295 GCA_964486575.1 uncultured Burkholderiaceae bacterium
GTTTGGCCGCCGGCCCATCCTGCTCTGGGGTTTAGGGGCTTACGTGCTGGCCTCGGTGGCTTGTGTGCTGGCACCGTCCATGGCCACGTTGATCGTCTGGCGCGCGGTGCAGGGTGCGGCCATGGGCGCGAGCGTGATGTGCGCCCGCGCCATCGTGCGGGACCTTTACGCGCCCGAAGACGGAGCCCGGGTAATGTCACGCGGGCTCACCGGCTTGGGTCTGATCGCCTGCCTAAGTGCGCCGGTGGGTAGCCTGCTCTCCGAGTATGTGGGCTGGCGCGCCGCGCTCGGCACACTCGCGGTGTTTGGCGCGGTGTCGCTGGTGCTGGTGGCCCTGTGGCTGCATGAAACTGCGCCAGCGCCCCGGCTGGGAGCCACCCGGCCAGCAGCCCTGCTGGCCGCCTGGCGCGGCATCCTGCGTCACCCCACCTTTTGGGCCTTTTCCCTGCTCACTGTGTCCACCTACGGCGGGCTGTTCACCTTTCTGGCAGCGTCGTCGTTTGTGCTGCTGGACGTGCTGGGCCTCAGCCGGTTGCAGTACGGCGGGGTGATGTTCCTGATGTCGGTGGTCTACATAGCTGGCACTTTTTTGTGCCGCTACTGGCTGGGCCGCTTTGGCCTTCAGCGCACCGTAGCGCTCGGGGCCTTGCTGTCGCTCGGCGGAGGCACGGCCATGGGCGTGTTGGCGCTGGCCGGGGTGCACCACCCGCTGGCGCTGGTGCTGCCGTTTTGTCTGTTTGCGGTGGGCCACGGCATCCACCAGCCCTGCGGACAAATTGGCGCTGTTGGCCCGTTTCCACACGCGGCAGGCACCGCCTCCGCGCTGAACGGCTGCTTAATGATGTTGGCCGCCTTTGCCATGGGCAGTTGGATCGGCCCTCGGCTCGACGGCACCGTGTTCGCCCTGTCCAGCGGCGTCTGGTTCTGGGGCGTGTGCGTGGCGCTGGCCGCGTGGGGACTGGTGCCGCGTTACGGGCGCATGCTGGCGGTGAAGGTGGCCGCACCATGACCCCCATGCTGAGGCCACTTTGTTTGGCCGGCCCCACCGCTGCCGGAAAAACCGCCGCCGCTTTGGCGATTGCGGCCACGCAGCCCGTGGAAATCGTCAGTGTTGACTCGGCACTGGTCTACCGCGGCATGGACATCGGCACCGCCAAACCCAGCGCCGCAGAACTGGCCGCCGTGCCCCACCACCTGATCGACATCCGCGACCCACTGCAGGCCTACAGCGCCGCCGAATTCGTGACCGACGCCACCCGGTTGGTGGCCGAGATCCAGGCCCGTGGACGCCGGCCGCTGTTGGTGGGCGGCACCATGCTGTACTTCAAGGCTTTGTTCGACGGACTGGACGACATGCCCCAGGCCAACCCAGTGGTGCGTGCTGGAATCGAGGACGAGGCGAACCGCATGGGCTGGCCTGCGCTGCATTCCCAACTGGCGAAGGTTGACCCCGCCACCGCCGCGAGGTTGTCGCCCAACGACAGCCAACGCATCCAGCGTGCGCTGGAGGTGTACCGGCTGTCGGGTCAACCACTGTCCCATTTCCACACCGCCAAAATGCCCCACCCGGCCAAAGCCTGGCCGCTGATTTCAATGGAGCCCACCGACCGCGCCTGGCTGCACGACCGCATCGCGCAGCGTTTTGACGCCATGCTCACTGGCGGCTTCCTGGACGAGGTGAAGGCCTTGCGCGCCCGGGGTGACCTGCACTCCGACCTGCCCTCGATGCGCTGCGTCGGCTACCGCCAGGCCTGGGAAGCACTCGATGGCAGCACCTCGATGGCCGAGCTGCGCGACAAAGGCATCGCCGCCACCCGCCAACTCGCCAAACGCCAGATCACTTGGTTGCGCGGCATGCCGCAGCGGCAGGTGGTGGCGTGTGATGACCCCACGGCACTGTCGCAGGTGCTGGCTCTGGTGCAGTCGCTGATATGACTTTGTCGATTCAGGGCCTCGCCAAACGCTACGGCGACGCCACCGTGTTCCAGAACGTGTCGCTCAGCGTGGCGCCGGGCGAGTTCGTGGCCATCGTCGGCGAGTCGGGTGTGGGCAAATCCACCCTGCTCAACTGCATGGCCGGGCTCGACAACTGGGACGCCGGGTCCATCCAACTCGACGGCACTGAACTCGATGGCATGGACGACACCGGCCGTGCGCTGTGGCGCCGGGTCCATGTCGGCTTTGTGTTTCAGGCCTTCCACGTGTTGCCCCACCTCGACGTGGCGCAGAACATCGCACTACCCCTGCTGCTGCTCAACCAGCCTGACCCAGGGCGGGTTCAGGCCATGCTCAGCG
>CAZANT010000397.1:0-2290 GCA_964486575.1 uncultured Burkholderiaceae bacterium
GGGCGATGTTCTCGATCATCACGATCGCGTCGTCCACCACAAAGCCGGTGGCAATCGTCAGCGCCATCAGCGACAGGTTGTTCAGGCTGTAGCCCAGGAGGTACATCGCGCCGAAGGTACCCACCAGCGAGATCGGCACCGCAATGCTGGCGATCACGGTGGCGCGCAGGTTGTGCAGGAAAGCAAAGATCACGAGGACAACCAGCACCACGGCCAACACCAGCTCGAACTGCACGTGTTGTACCGACGCGCGGATGCCGCTGGTGCGGTCGCTCAGCACATCCACCGTGAGCGAGGGCGGCAACGCGGCCTGAAGTTCCGGCAGCCGTGCCTTGATTGCATCCACCGTGGCGATGACGTTGGCGCCAGGTTGCCGCTGCACATCGACCACGATGGCAGGCTTCAGTTCACCATCGATACCAGCCCAGGCGCCAAGCTGGTTGTTCTCGGCCCCGTCCACCACCCGGGCCACGTCTGACAGGCGAACCGGCGCGCCGTTGCGGTAGGAAATGACGAGGTTGGCGTAGTCGGCCACCGTGAGCAACTGGTCGTTCGCGTTGATGGTGTAGGCGCGGGTCGGACCATCAAAGCTGCCCTTGGCGCCGTTCGCGTTGGCCGCGGCAATGGCGGTGCGCAGGCTGTCCAGGCCCAACCCGTAGGAGGCGAGCGCTTGGGTGTCCGCCTGGATTCGTACCGCTGGCCGTTGGCCGCCGCTCAAGGTAACCAGTCCCACGCCGGTGACCTGGCTGATCTTCAACGCCAGCCGGGTGTTGACCAGGTTTTGCACTTCGGTCAGTGGCAATTCCTTGGACGTGACCGCCAGCGTCAGCACCGGGGTGTCGGCTGGGTTGATCTTGGCGTAAACAGGGGGGGCCGGCAGGTCGGCCGGCAGCAGCGACCCACCCGCGTTGATGGCGGCCTGCACCTCTTGTTCGGCCACGTCCAGGGTCAACCCCAGCGCAAACTGCAGCGTGATGATGGACACGCCGGCCGCGCTGGTCGAACTCATGCGGGTCAGCCCCGACATCTGCCCCAACTGCCGTTCCAGCGGCGCGGTGACGTTCTGGCTCATCACCTCGGGACTGGCACCCGGGTACAGCGTTTGCACCTGGATGGTGGGGTAGTCCACCTGCGGCAGGGCCGAGAGCGGCAGCCACTTGAAACCCACGAGGCCGGCCAGCACGATGGCCACCATCAGCAGCGCGGTGGCTACCGGTCTCAGAATGAACAGGCGTGAGGGGCTCATGGCAGCGCGGATTCGAGACCGGTGGTAAGCGGAGCGAACGGGGTCATTGGGCCGCGTTCAGGCGTTCGCGGACGGACTTCCAGCGTTCCAGTGCGACCGGGTCACCGCGGTCGATGGCTTCCAGCAGGCGCTGCCGTCGTTCCAGTTGCACTGGGTCGTCTTTGACAGCACCGAGCAGGCGCTTGCGCTGTTCCGGCGTGGGCAACGGGACAGCGCTGGTGTCAGCGCCTGCTGCAGCGACCGGCGGCGCGGCGGGTCCGCCGGGGGTGGCTGGGCCGGACGCCTTGGCGGCAGAGGTGGCCGGGCTGGCTGAGCCGTCGGCGGGAGGGCGGACCGGCGCAGACGCATTACCTGCCGGTCGGCTGGCGCCGCCGGCTGGACGGCCAGCAGCGTCACCCGGCAGGGTCACGCTGGCACCGTCTTTAAGACGGTCAGCGCCCTCGGTGACCACACGCTCACCCACCTGGAGGCCGCTGGCGATGGCGACCTTGTCGGCTGTGGCCAGGCCGCGTTGCACCGTGCGGACCGACACCGTGCGGTCGGCGTTGACCACGTACACATAGTCCCCGCCGCTGCCCAGACGCAGCGCGGTGATGGGCACGACCACCGCGTCTTTTTCGGTGCGTACCTGCAGCCGCAGATTCACGAATTGGCTGGGAAACAGCGCCTGATTGGTGTTGGGGAAACGGGCTTTGGCCCGCACCGTGCCGGTTTGCACGTCCACTTGGTTGTCCAGCGACACGAAGGCGCCGGTATCCAAGGCGGTGACTCGGGCGCGGTCGAGCGCGACGGCCTTGAGTGGCGTGCCGTTACGAGCCTGGGCTTGCACTTCGGGGATACGGTCTTGGGGCACCGCGAACTCCACATCGATGGGCGAGATCTGCGTGATCACCGCAATGCCGTTGGCGTCGCCGGGGCCGACCACGTTGCCTGCGTCCACCGCACGCAGACCCACCCGGCCCGAAATGGGCGCCACAACGCGGGTGAAACCCAGGTTGATGCGGGCGGTGCCTTCGCTGGCGCGGTCGGTGTTGATCGTGCCTT
>CAZANT010000398.1:0-2287 GCA_964486575.1 uncultured Burkholderiaceae bacterium
GCATTGTTGCGCGCGGAGATGGCGCAACACCCCCGGCTGGTCCTGTTGGGTGACTTCAACATCGCCCCCGAAGACCGCGACTCTTACGACCCCGAGGGCCTGCGCGAAACCATCCACCACACCACCGAGGAGCGACAGCACTTTCAAGCGCTGCTGGCCCTGGGTCTACACGACAGTTTCCGGCTGTTTGATCAGCCCGAAAAGAGCTTTTCTTGGTGGGACTACCGCGAGTTCGGCTTCCGCCGTAACCGTGGTCTGCGCATTGACCACATCTTGGTGAGCGAAGCGTTGAAACCGGCAGTAGCGGCCTGTGCGGTAGACCGTGGCCCCCGCAAAAACGAGCGTCCCAGCGACCACGCGCCAGTGACAGTCACGTTTCAGCCGACAGAGTAAGTACGCTATTCATAACACAACCGCCTGGTTCGACAGGGGCTTGAGCGAAAAATCATGCTCAATCCAACGTTGGGGGCGTTTCGGGAGCCACCCAAGGCCCCTTTGCTCCATCATTCCAGACCCAGTTCCTGGATCTTCCGGGTGATGGTGTTGCGGCCGATGCCGAGCTTTTGCGCCGCCTCGATGCGGCGTCCCCGGGTGTTGGCCAGGGCCGTGAGGATGAGCTTGGACTCGAACCGGCGGGTGAGTTCGTCCCACACATCGTGGCGACCGGAAGCCAGCAACTCCAGCGCCTCCATTTCCAGGCCAGATTCCCACGGGCCGTTGAGGCTCTGGACCAAAGCCACCGGAGGTGTGAACGGCACCGCGGGCTCGTTGTCGCCCGCTGTGGGCGCAGCGTCTGCGCGGAAGTCACTGCTGTCGGTGGCCATGACCGGACGGTAGCTCGTCAGCGGCTCGGGCACCGGAGCACCGGGCTGAGCGACGATCTCTGGCGGCAGGTCCTTGCGTTCGATGAGTTGGGCCGGAGCCATCACCGTGAGCCAATGGCAGATATTTTCCAGCTGCCGCACATTGCCGGGAAACGAAAACTGTGCCAGTTGCGCCAAGGCCGCATCCGAGATGCGTTTGGGTTCGACGCCCAGTTGTTTGGCACTCTGCTGCAAAAAGTGCCGGGTCAGCATGGGCACGTCTTCGTGCCGCTCGCGCAGCGCCGGCAACCGCAGGCGGATCACGTTCAATCGGTGGAACAGGTCCTCGCGGAAACCGCCGTCCTTAACGCGCTGCTCCAGGTCCTGGTGGGTCGCAGCTATCACCCGCACATTGGCCTTGACGGCGTTGTGCCCGCCCACGCGGTAGAAATGCCCGTCGCTGAGCACCCGCAGCAAACGTGTCTGCAAGTCAAACGGCATATCGCCGATCTCGTCCAGGAACAGCGTACCGCCGTCGGCCTGCTCAAACCGGCCGCGGCGCATGGTTTGGGCGCCAGTGAAAGCGCCACGCTCATGGCCAAAAAGCTCGCTTTCCAGCAGGTCTTTGGGGATCGCGGCGGTGTTGATGGCGATGAACGGCCCGTTCGCACGGGGCGAGTGCTTGTGCAGCGCACGCGCCACCAGCTCTTTGCCGGAACCCGATTCGCCGGTGATCATCACCGTGACGTTGCTCTGCGACAACCGGCCGATGGCACGAAACACATCCTGCATCGCCGGGGCCTGGCCGAGCATTTCGGGCGTCTCACCCATGCGCTCCTCGGCCACCTCTTCGCGCTGGCTTTCCTCCACCGCACGGCGAATCAGCTCGATGGCGCGGGGCAAATCGAAGGGCTTGGGCAGGTACTCGAAGGCTCCTCCTTGAAAGGCAGAGACGGCGCTGTCCAGATCAGAAAACGCAGTCATGATGATGACCGGCAGGCCGGGGTGTTTTTCCTTGACCTTGCCCAGCAGATCCAGACCGGAGCCGCCCGGCATCCGGATGTCGCTCACCAGCACCTGAGGACCTTGGTTGTCAGGGTCGTCTTCCGAGACGTCTTGCAGCGCGGCCAGCACTTCGCGGGGGTTGGTAAAGCTGCGGGTCGGCAGGTCTTCGCGCAGCAGCGCCTTCTCCAGAACGAAGCGGATGGACTGGTCATCGTCCACGATCCAAATCGGCTTCATGTGTCGCGTTACCTCGTTGTTGCGCTGTCTCTGCGCGTTTGTTTAGGGCAACGGAATCAGCAGTTTGAAATCCGTCCTGCCCGGCACACTCTCACACTCGATCAGGCCATGGTGCTGCTGAACAAAGGTTTGCGCCAATGTCAGCCCCAGACCGGAGCCGCCTTCCCTGCCCGACACCAGCGGGTAAAAAATGCGGTCCTTGATCGAGTCAGGTACACCTGGCCCGTTGTCGATGACATGCA
>CAZANT010000399.1:0-2281 GCA_964486575.1 uncultured Burkholderiaceae bacterium
GGCTGGCGACGGGTCCTTGAGCTGGCTGCCCTGGGCGGCTTCCAGCGAAGCGCGCACCTCCACCTTGCCGCGCTTCAGGCGGCTGGCGAGTTTTTCGCGCAGGGCGGGTTCCGCGTGGCGCAGCTCCTCGGGCAAGCGAAAAACGAGGTCCAGAAAACGGCTGTTGACCGACCGGATTTCGAGGCCCAGCCGAGGCGCGGCAGCGCTGCTGGCGCTGGTGCTTTGCTGGACGCTGGCGTAGCCAGTCATGCTGTAAACTGACATTGCGTTTTGTTCTTTCGGTGTGTTGGTGCGAGCTGGTTGACACGCGCCAAATCCACCCCCACCGCCAAATTATGTCAAAGGTCAAACCCGCGTCCTTGGAGCCTGGCACCCGAATGGGCGGTTACAAGGTTGTCCGCAAGCTGTCGGCGGGTGGGTTTGGCGTGGTTTACCTTGCCTTGGATGCCGAGGGCCAGCAGGTGGCGATCAAGGAGTACTTGCCTTCGTCTTTGGCCACCCGCGCACCCGGTGAGCTGCTTCCCCAGGTGGCCCCCGACAAGCTGTCGCTGTACCGGCTGGGCCTGAAAAGCTTTTTTGAAGAAGGCCGTGCGCTGGCGCAGATTTCCCACCCGTCGGTGGTGAGTGTGCTGAACTTCTTCCGTGAGAACGAAACCGTCTACATGGTAATGAATTACCTGGAGGGCGCCACGCTTCAGGACTACATCATTACGGCGCGGGATCGCAAGAAAAACAAGGTGTTCCGCGAGTCCACCATACGCTCGTTGTTTGACGAAATCCTGCGGGGTCTGCGCATCGTGCATCAGCACAAGATGCTGCACCTGGACATCAAGCCGGCCAATATCTTTGTCACCGATGATGACCGCGCGGTGATGATTGATTTCGGCGCCGCCCGGGAGGTTCTGAACAAAGAGAGCAACTTCATTCGCCCGATGTACACCCCGGGCTTTGCCCCACCCGAGCTGTACCGTCGTGGCACCGCCATGGGCCCGTGGACGGACATCTATTCAATTGGCGCATGCATCTACGCCTGCATGCAAGGCTACCCGCCCAACGACGCACCACAGCGGCAGGAAAAAGACCGGCTGGCCACCGCACTGGCCCGCCACCGGGGTGTGTACTCCGACGGCCTGTTGCAGGTGGTGGAGTGGTGCATGGCGCTGGATCCGCTGGCGCGGCCGCAGTCGGTGTTTGCGCTGCAGAAGGAGCTGGGCCGCGAGACCGAACGTACGTACACCAAACTCTCAATGGCAGAGCGGGTGCGCTTGCAACTGGACAACTTTGTCACCGACAGCCGCAAGTCGGTAATGGGTGGCACGGTGATCGGGACACGCAACAAATGAAGTTCTCGGTCTTCCAGCTCAGCCGGCGCGGCGGGCGTGAAAAAAACGAAGACCGCATGGGCTATTGCTACACCCGCGAGGCGGCGCTTCTGGTGCTGGCGGATGGCATGGGCGGTCACCCCGAGGGAGAGGTGGCAGCACAAATGGCGCTGCAAACCGTGTCGGCCCTGTTCCAGAAAGAAGCGCGCCCCACCGTACGCGACGTGCACCGTTTTCTGAACAACGCCGTGATGGCCGCGCACCACCACATCCTTCGCTACGCCGACACCCAGGGCATGCCCGATTCACCGCGGACCACGCTGGTGGTAGCCCTGCTCCAGCATGGCAAGGCCACCTGGGTGCACTGTGGCGATTCAAGGCTCTACTGCGTGCGCCAGGGCAAACTGCTCGCCCGCACCACCGACCATTCGCTCGTGGAAAGAAACCCTCCTAAAGGGGTGCAAAGCATCGAGCCGGTCAACCGCAACGTGCTCTATACCTGCCTCGGGTCGCCAGGCCGGCCGCACTTTGATGTGTCCGACCCGCTTCAACTGCAGCAAGGCGACAAAATCATGCTGTGCTCCGACGGCCTGTGGGACCCACTGCCCGACGACGTACTGGTGCGAGAGTTGTCAATTCAGCCAGTGGCCGATGCGGTGCCGGTGCTGGTGACGCAGGCGCTGAGGGCGGCCGGGCGCCATGCTGACAACACCACGGTGCTGGCAATGGAGTGGGAGACGCCCGACCTGCCGGCCAGCAGCGGCGCGGTGTCCACCGACAGCATCAGCGACGACATTTTTGCCTCTACCATTCAAGCAGGTGGCATCGAGGTGGTGGAAGACGGGCTCGACAACGAAGAGATCGAACGCGCCATTGCCGAGATCAACGAAGCCATTCGCCGCTCCGCCGCCAAAAAAGCCTGAACTGGCCCTTTTTTTCGGAACCTGTCCATGACTTCT
>CAZANT010000400.1:0-2280 GCA_964486575.1 uncultured Burkholderiaceae bacterium
CGGTGGTGGTGTCGCTGAATCCGGTGCGGCCGATCGACCGTAAATTCGTGATGGGCGAATTCCACTACGCACACCCGGTGTTCGACCTCGCCGCCATCCGCGCGCAAGCCGACATCGCCTCCCTGCAGGGACAGCAACACACGCATTACTGCGGTGCCTGGCTGGGCTATGGCTTCCACGAAGACGGGCTGAAGTCGGGCCTGAGCGCCGCCCGCCAGCTGCTGAAGGCCACCTGATGCCCACTGCACCCGCCACACCACTGAGCCAGGCCGCCCCCGCGCAGCCGATGCTGGGGTTTGGCCAGGTGCGTCACACGCGGGTCCGGCCAGCCAAAAATGCCTTTGTCTACCCAACCTATTTCCTGATGCTGCCGATGCGCAGCCTGGCGCAACACGGCAGCCGCGCGCTGGCCTACAACCGCGCCGGCTGGCTGAGCTTTTTTGACCGCGACCACGGTGACGGCCGCCCCCCCGAACAAGGCGGTGCACTTGCCTGGCTGGACGAACTGCTGCAACGCGAAGGTGTGGCTGACGCCACCGGCGAGGTCTGGCTGCATTGCTACCCGCGTGTGCTGGGCTACACCTTCAAGCCGGTGAGTTTTTGGTACTGCCACACTGCCAGCGGCGCGTTGCGCTGCATCGTGGTGGAAGTGAACAACACCTTTGGTGAGCGCCACTGCTATTTTCTGGACCGGCCTCAGTACGGCGCCGAGCTGCACGCGACCAAGGTGTTCCATGTGTCGCCGTTTTGCACGCTAGAAGGCGGCTACCGCTTCCGCTTCATGCGCACCAACCACGCCGGGGTGGCCAAAACCGTGGCCCGCATCGACTACCACGACGGCACCGGTTTGCTGCTCCAGACCAGCGTCAATGGCACGTTGGTGCCGGTCTCCAGCGCCAGCGTGCGCCGCGCGCTGTGGCGCTACCCGGCCATGACTCTGGGCGTGATGGCACGCATCCATTGGCAGGCGCTCAAGCTGTGGCTCAAGCGGGTGCGCTTCATCAGCAAGCCCACGCCGCCCGAGCAGTTCGTCACCCGCTGAACCGACACCGCACACGACCCCTTTTCCAGACAAGGCCCCCACGCCATGAACACGACCACCAGCGCCTCCCCCCACGCCCTGCTCCAGGGCGCGCCGGCCTCTGCACGAGCCACCGTCAAGTTGCTGCAGCGCTTGCGGCACGGCAGCCTCACCGTCAACTTTCCCAACGGCAGCCACTACCGATTTGGCCAGGCCGATTTGTCGGGCGACCACCCCGCGGCCAGCATCACGCTGAAGAACTGGAACGTCTGCGGCGCGGCGCTGAAGTCGGGCGACATCGGCTTTGCCGAGACCTACATCGCCGGCGACTGGACCACGCCGAACCTGACGGACCTGCTCAAGGTCTTTTTGGGCAACCGGCACGAGGTCGAAGAGGTGATTTATGGCACCTGGATCGGCCGCTTCATTTACCGCATCAAGCACCTGCTGAACCGCAACACCAAGGCCAACAGCCAAAAGAACATCCAGGCCCACTACGATTTGGGCAACAGCTTTTATGAGCTGTGGCTGGACGACACGATGAACTACTCGTCGGCCTGGTTCGAGGGCGACCTGGACAAGCCGCTGCGCGAAGCACAACATGCCAAGGTGCGCCGCGCCCTGCGCATGGTGGACCTGAAGCCTGGCGAGCGGGTGCTGGAGATCGGCTGTGGCTGGGGCGCGCTGGCCGAAATGGCCACCACCGAGTTCAACGCCCGCATCGCCGGCGTGACGTTGAGCCACGAACAGTTGGCCTTTGCCAACGCGCGCATGGCCAAGTTCGGCGTGGCCGAGAAGGCCGACCTGCGCTTGCAGGACTACCGCGACATCAACGACGGCCCTTTCGATGCGGTGTGCTCCATCGAGATGGTCGAGGCCGTGGGCCGCGAGTACTGGCCCACCTACTTCCAGACCATTTCGCGTCTGCTCAAAACCGGCGGCAAGGCCTGCATTCAGAGCATCGTCATTGACGACAAGCACTTCGATCAGTACATCGCCTCGACCGACTTCATCCAGCAGTACATCTTTCCGGGTGGCTGCCTGCCCTGCCCCAGCGAGTTCCGCAAGCAGGCGAACGCGGCCGGGCTGGACGTGGTGGACGAGTTTTCGTTTGGCCTGGACTACGCCGAGACGCTCAAGCGCTGGCGCGAGAAGTTCATGTCCGAGAAGCAACGGGTTTTGCAAGTGGGTTTTGACGAAAGGTTCATGCGCATATGGGAGTTCTACCTGGCTTATTGCGAAGCGGCGTTCGCCAAATC
>CAZANT010000401.1:0-2274 GCA_964486575.1 uncultured Burkholderiaceae bacterium
GGTCGTTGATGAACAGCGAGTTGGTGGTGGACGTGGCGCCGTACAGCTCGGCCACCGTGGGGTAGCGCACCGCCCGGCCGAGCGAGGCCTTGAGCACCGTGTCGGCCAGCCACTGGTAAGACAGCGCCGCCTTGGGCGACAGGTCGTTGAGCGTGCGGTCGCCGTAGCGTTGCGCGCTGGCGGCAGAAAAATTGGTGAAGCCGTCGCTCGCGGTCCAGTTTTCGGCACGCAGGCCGAGCACCGCCTTCCACTTGGATGCAAAGGCCCAGGTGTCCTGGGCCCAGAGGCTGCGCAGCTGGGTTTTACCGCCCACGGCGCTGGCCAGGCTGCCGGCGGGGTCGGTCAGGTAGTTGCCGGCGATGTTGGAGGTGACGTAGCTGAGTTTGTAGCTGTCTTGCTGAACCCCGAAGTCCACGATGTGTTCACCGCGCATGCCCTCGGGCCGCCAGGTGCCCCGGGCGGCCAGGGTGTTCCAGCCGGTGCCGCCACCGTCGGCAATGGTGCCGGCACCGCCACTGGCTGCGCCGGGCAAGGGGTTGCCGGCCGCGTTGGCCCGGGTCTTGTCTTTCAGGTAGTCGTACAGGCTGGCGGCCAGCTCCCAGTCGAACACCCCTTGCGTGCGCGACTTGACCGACAGGCCATGGTTCACGTGCGTGCTTTGGTCGGTGGTGGTGCGGAAGTCTGCACCGGTGAGTGCGTTGTTGCCGGTGAAGGCCAGGCCGTTGATGTTGATTGGGCCGCTGAACACCGGCTGGCCAGCAGCGTTGGTGAGGTAGGACACCGGGCGACCGACCGAATCGTTTTGCCACACGCCCAGGGTGTAGGCCGCACGAACGGTGGGCGAGAAGTCGTAGGCCAGCTTGGCCTTGATGTGGTCTTGCTGGGTGCTGTACTGGGTGCCGCTGCCCAAGAGGAACCAGGGTTGGTTGGCGTTGTTGGCGTCCAGCACCGCGCCATTGACGGCGGTGCCCGCAGTCCCAGCGGTGCCGGCGCTGCGCAGCCGGGTGGCGAAGGTCAGGGGTTGGCCGTCGCTGTCGGTGTGATTGAAGTTGAGCCACCAGGCCCAGTCACCGCTCTTGTTGCCCACCGAGGCACTGGTCTGGAAGGCGCGGAAATGGCTGTTGGTGTTGTACAGGCTGAACGGCTGGTCGACGAAACCGACGGCAGCATGGGCCTCGAAACGGGCGGGCATGCGCGTCACATAGTCCACCACAGCGCCCACCGAGTTGCCGGAGTAGGCAGCGGAGAACGGGCCGTAGAGCACGTCGACACGCTCAATCTCTTCCGGCGTGACCAGGCCCCAACGCGGCGGGAAGCTCAAGCCGCCGACGCCGTTACCCAGCAGGTTGCTGAGCTGGATGCCGTCGGCAAACACCAGCGAGCGGGCGCTGTTGCCGGTGCCCGAAGCGCGGGTGGACAAGATGGCGTGGTTGTAATCCCCGATGTAGCGCTTGCGCACCAACAGGCTGGGCAGGTACTTGAGCGCATCTTCGCTGTCGGTGGCGTTGATGGAAGTCTCAATCTGCGCGCGGGTGATGCCCTCGATGGTGGTGGGAATCTGGGTCGGCAGCGAGGTGGGCTGGCCGCTGTTAACGGTGACCGTGCCCAGGCTTTTGGTGGGGGCGGTGTTCTCGGCCACGGCGACCGGCGAGGTGTCGGCCTGCGCGAGCGCGGCGGACGAACAGACGAACGGGAAGGCGATGGCCAAGGCCACGCCCAGGGGGTGCTGACGCATGAAAAACTCCGAAATACCAATAAAAACACCTTGAAGCCCAGGTAAAACCTGCTTCAGGCGCTATGAATTTGATAGTTCAGAGGGTCGGTGGCCCGCGTGCGGGCAGGGGCGCGCCCACCAGTGCGGCAATGCGCGCGGCGGGAATCGGCTGGGTGGCATAGGCCAGGGGTTGCAGCGGCGGCACCGGCTGCACCACCTCGGGCGGCGGCGCGCCCAGCGTGGCGCACAGAGGGCAGTCCAGCTTGTGGCCGGTGGTCTGCTCGGTGCCGTCGGCATTCTTGATCACCAGTTTGAACGCACCGGCGGTGCAGATCAGCTGCATTTCTTGCGGGTTGACCAGCGGCGACGCGATCGCCACGCCAATGGACAGCATGAACCAGGTCAGCACGAGGCGAACCAGTCTGTGGCCGTAGCGGTGGTCAATGCGAAACGTCTGCACGGGGCGGATTGTAAGGTACGCCCCTGACGCACGGGTGAGCGAGCGGCTGCGCACCCTGTGCCGACAGAAGGCTTCCGCCGGCTGTGGCCTAATAGCGGGC
>CAZANT010000402.1:0-2272 GCA_964486575.1 uncultured Burkholderiaceae bacterium
ATGGAGTAGTAGGTGTAGAAGTCAGGGAAGTCACGGATGATCCGGGAGGCAATCGAAACTGGCGCCGCTGACAAACTGGATGCCATCGCCATTGCCGTGCGGGAAACGGGTGCCATTGACAGCGCCCGCGAGGCCGCCGCCGCTGAGGCCCGCCGCGCCATGGCCGCGATTGGGCATTTGCCTGACAACGCGTGGCGCGACGCCTTGCTAGAATTACCTGCGGATCTGCTACGCCGGCGTGCCTGATCGGTACGCCCGGCAACGGGGTGTAGCTTAGCCTGGTAGAGCGCTACGTTCGGGACGTAGAGGCCGGAGGTTCGAATCCTCTCACCCCGACCAACCCTCCCTCGACTTCGCCAAAAAACCACATGCGTTGAATTGGCACGCATACTTAGTGAACCCACGCGATACACCTGCACAGGCTGGTGGTAAATTGCGTACATGTCTGTGCTTGACCCCACTTCCAGCAGCGCCTCCAAACTGGCTTTGCCGGGCTTGGCACGCGCTCTGGTTGAAGCTGGCAAGCTGTCCCAGGCCATGGCCGAATCTCTGTACCAGAAGGCCATTTCTGACAAAACCAAATTCATCGCAGAACTGACTGAGTCGGGTGCGGTGTCTCCATTCGATCTGGCACACACGATGTCGGTCGCCTTTGCAGCGCCGTTGGTTGACCTCGACGCGGTCGACGCCCAACGGCTGCCTCAGGGTCTGATCGACACGAAGATCAGCGTCGCTTACCGGCTGGTTGTGCTCAGCAAACGGGGAAATCGATTAATCGTCGCCACCGCCGATCCAGCGGACCTGGAAGCAGCAGAAAAAATCAAATTCTCCACGCGGCTCGGCGTGGATTGGGTCATCGCCGAGTACGACAAGCTCTCCCGCATGGTGGACGCGAACGCCACCTCGGCTTCAGAAGCCATCGACAACCTGATTGGCGCTGACTTCCAGTTTGAGGACATCCAGGCAGAAGCGGCTGCGACGGACCTCAACCAAATACCCAACAGCGAGGTGGATGACGCGCCGGTCGTGCGCTTCCTCCACAAGATGCTGATGGATGCGTTCAACATGCGCGCGTCCGACTTGCACTTTGAGCCATACGAGCACAGCTACCGCATCCGCTTCCGGGTAGACGGTGAACTGCGTGAGATCGCGTCGCCACCGGTGGCCATCAAGGAAAAATTGGCGTCTCGAATCAAGGTGATTTCCCGGCTAGACATCTCGGAGAAACGTCTACCGCAAGACGGGCGGATGAAACTCAAGGTCGGGGCAGACCGGGTCATCGACTTCCGCGTCAGCACCCTGCCGACACTGTTCGGCGAAAAGCTGGTCATCCGGATTTTGGATCCCACCAGTGCCCAAGTAGGGATTGATGCGCTGGGCTACGAAGCCGATGAGAAAGCGCGGCTGATGGACGCCATCGTCCGCCCCTACGGTATGGTACTTGTCACTGGACCCACAGGCTCCGGTAAGACGGTATCGCTCTACACCTGCCTGAACCTGCTGAACAAGCCAGGGGTGAACATCTGCACGGCAGAGGACCCGTCCGAAATCAATTTGCCAGGCGTGAACCAAGTCAATGTGAACGAAAAGGCGGGGCTCACGTTTGCCACGGCCCTGCGCTCGTTCCTGCGGCAAGACCCCGACATCGTGATGGTGGGCGAAATCCGCGATCTGGAAACGGCAGACATCTCCATCAAGGCGGCTCAAACCGGCCACATGGTGATGTCCACCCTACACACCAACGACGCCCCCTCCACGCTGACGCGCCTGCGCAACATGGGTATAGCGCCCTTCAATATTGCCTCCAGCGTGCTCTTGATCACCGCGCAGCGCCTCGCGCGGCGCCTGTGTGTCAACTGCAAACTGCCTGCCGACGTGCCAGAAAGCGCCTTGATCGAAGCGGGCTTTGAAGCGCACGACCTCGACGGCACCTGGGTGCCCTACAAACCCGTGGGCTGCAACATGTGCAACAACGGTTACAAGGGCCGCTTGGGCATCTATCAGGTCATGCCCATCAGCGAAGAGATCCAGAAAATCATTCTGCGGGATGGCAGTTCGATGGAGATTGCCAAGCAGTCGCAGATCGAAGGCGTTCGCACGCTGCGCCAGTCTGGCTTGCTGAAAGTCAAGCTTGGTCTGACCTCGCTCGAAGAAGTGCTGAACTGCACCAACGTCTAAACCCCACGCCCGACCGAGACCACGATGGCCACTGCAGCATCCAAAAGCATCAAAGAGTTCATCTTCGAATGGGAAGGCAAGGACCGCAACGGCA
>CAZANT010000403.1:0-2266 GCA_964486575.1 uncultured Burkholderiaceae bacterium
ATTTCTGCACATGGCGGGCGATCGCGTCGGGCGAGGTGGTGAGGTAGTGCTGGGAGAACGGCGTCTCGACCCCATCGATCTTGCCGATGTTGGTGGCAATGCCGCCCGGGTGCACCAGGTGGGCGGTCACGCCGGTGCCATGCAGTTCGGTCATCAGCGCTTCGGTGTAGCCGCGTACAGCGAACTTGCTGGCGGAGTAGTCGGTGTGGTTGGGCGATCCAACCAGTCCAAAGATACTGGAGACGTTGACGATCTGCCCCCGGTGCGCTGCCAGCATGGATGGCAGAAAGGCCTGACTGCCATTCAGCACACCACCGAAATTGATGCGCATCGTGCGGTCGAAATCCTCTGGGCGCAGCGCCCACGCGGGTTGGTTGCCTCCCATCACGCCTGCGTTGTTGATGACGATGTCCACCCGACCAAACGCGGCAAGCACCTGGGCCGCAAACGCGTTCATGGCAGCTCGGTCCGACACATCGAATGCGCTGCTGAGTGTGGTGTGGTCGCCATAGAGACGGACGGTCTCCGCCAAGCCGAAAGGGTCGTGGTCATTCAGCGCAAGGCGGGCACCCACCGCGTGGTAGGCCTTGGCATAAGCGCGGCCCATGCCGGAGCCCGCTCCAGTGATGACCACCACCTGTCCATTGGAGTTCATGGTTGTTGCTCAGTAGGTTGGCATATCGCGGCGACGCATCTCGCGCCGGACGAGAAAGTTCATGAAAGCGAAAAACACACCGGGCAAGTGCCGCGCTACCGCTGCCACCAGCTTGGCCTGCAGGCTGGGAATGACCAGCCAGCGACCGGCGTCCACCCCTTTCAGGATGGCGTCCACGGCCGCGTCAGCGTCCATCGAACCGGCGTGGTCTTTCAAGGCCAGCGAAATGGCGTTGAAGTTGCCTGGGCTGCGTTCGCTGGCCACCATTGGTGTTTTGACTTCGGGCGGGCAAATGCAGGTGATGCCAATGCCCAGGGGCGCGTACTCGTAGCGCAGGGTGTGTGCGAGGCCCACCACGCCAAACTTGGAGGCGCCATACGCCGCGTAGGCGTAGTTGCTGGTCAGCCCGGCCATGGAGGCGATGAGCGCCAGACGGCTGCCGGGCCGCATGTGGGGCAAAACCGCGGCCGAGAGAATGAAGCTGCCGTTGAGGTTGACGTCCACCACCCGTCGGAACGCCTGGGCGGTGGTGTCGGCCACCGCGCGGTTGATCAAAATGCCGGCGCAATGCACCACCAGGTCGGGGGGGCCAAAGCGGGCGACCGCAGCCCGCACAGCGGCATGGGTGGCGGGCTCGTCGGTCATGTCGGCACAGGCAAAGGCCCACTGGTTTGGGCTGGTGGCGGCGGCATTGAGTTGCAGGCGCGTGCCCTCGCCGACCGCGAGGTCCACCACACTCACACGGGTGCCCCGGCGCAGCAAACGCAGCGCCAGCCCCAACCCCAGGCCGCTGGCGCCGCCGGTGATCAGCGCATGTGTCCAGGCTGTCATCTGGGACTCAGGTGAGGGTGTGGTCGGCCGCCTTGAAGCGGTTGGCCAGCTGGCGGAAAGTGAAGCTGAATCCCGGGAACATCGCAATCACATGGCCACTTTTGGACTGGTACCAGCTCTTGCAGCCCCCGGACTTCCACACCGTGGGCTTCATCTCGCGGTGGATCATGTCGGTGTAGGCGGCTTCGGCTTCGGGCTTGACCTCGGCAGCCTGGCGGCCGCTTCCGCGCAAGGCCTCCAGCGTCTTCATGATGTAGTTCATTTGCGCTTCAATGACGAAGATGGCCGAGGTGTGGCCGATGCCGGTGTTGGGGCCGGTCACCACAAAAAAATTGGGGAAGCCCGGCATGCACGTACCAAGATAAGCGCGCGGGAACTCGGCCCAGAAATCGGCCAGCGTGCGATGGTTGCGTCCCACCACCGGGTAGGAGATCACGCCGTCGGTGGCGTCGTAGCCGGTGGAATAAACGATCACGTCCAGCGGCACCTCCTGGCCGTCTTGGGTTCGGATGCCAGTGGGCGTGATTTCCTTGATTCCCGACTGCGCGGTGTGCAGGGTCACGTTATCTCGCGCCAGCGCCGGGTAAAGCGTGTTGGACAGGATGATGCGCTTGCATCCGATGGTGTAGTTGGGCGTGACAGCTGCGCGCAGCGCCGGATCGGCAATCTGGCGGCGGATGTGGCGCAGCGCGGTTTGCTGCGCGAACAAGTTGAGCGCGGTGTGCGAGTACTTGAAGCCAATCACCCGCGCTTCGAGCTGCCAGTAAATCAGCGTGCGCA
>CAZANT010000404.1:0-2243 GCA_964486575.1 uncultured Burkholderiaceae bacterium
ATCCGATGACAACGATGACCGCAGCGATCAGGCCATAGACTGTAATTATCCGTCGGTGGGCGCAGCGGCACCGGCTTCCGCGAGCTGGGCTTGCCAGAGGTGCAGCGCAAATGGCGCAGCAAGGGCGAAGGCCAGATCTCGCAACGGCGCCTGTGCTTTCTCTGCGGGGCTGTCAGCCTGGCTTAGGCAGGCGCTGCAGGCATCGAACGACACAAAGGGAAATACGCTGCCACTCGGCTCCGGCGCGGCGGGTGGGGGCAAATGCGCAGGATCCACCGGCGCGTCGCTGGCCAATAACTGAAGCAACTGTTCCATGTCCGTGGTCTGGTGCTGCGCCTGCAGCGCTCCCACGTACGATTCAAGCCAGCGTTGGGACGTTTCTGCATGGGCGGCGGCGCAGCAGTGCGGATAGCCCAGCAGGTCACCGAGGTCGGTCCGGCCGGCCACGGCAGCATCAATTTGGCGGGCGATGTCGGGTTCGCGGTACACCCACAGCACCTCTGGGGCGGCGGCGCGCCGGGCATCGCCCAATTCGTTGAGGTGGGCCTGCACCACCGGAGCCAGGCGGCTGGGCCGGGCCTCGACAGGGCGGCAGCGCGGCGTGCGCCGGGTGTGCAGCCCGTGCCGGTGGGCGATGGTGGCGATGGCGGCAAGGCGGTCCGGATCGCGGAAGCCGTCGCCATGCAGGTGGCAGGTTTTCAGTCCAGCCGCCACCGCACACACCTCCAGCACATCGAGCAGGTTCTCTGCCAAGCTGGGTTTGTCGGGGCTGGTGGGTGGCAGTTCCAGCAGGTCGTCAAACAGGGCCAGGACCCCGGCGCTGGGCGGGGCTGAGGTCGCGTGGGGTGGCATCAGCCGGCGTTCACTCGATGGCTTTGCCCATGTCTTCGACGACCTTTTTCGCATCGCCGAAGACCATCATGGTCTTGTCCATATAGAACAGCTCGTTGTCCAGACCAGCGTAGCCGGCGGCCATGGAGCGCTTGTTCACGATCACCGTCTTGGCCTTGTACGCCTCCAGAATTGGCATGCCGTAAATCGCGCTGCCCTTCACGTGGGCGGCCGGGTTCACCACGTCGTTGGCACCGAGGATGATGGCGACATCGGCCTGGCCGAATTCGCCGTTGATGTCTTCCATCTCGAACACCTGGTCGTAGGGCACCTCGGCCTCGGCCAGCAACACGTTCATGTGACCGGGCATCCGGCCCGCCACCGGGTGGATCGCGTACTTCACCGTGATGCCTTTTTCGGTCAACTTGGCAGCCAGTTCTTTCACCGCGTGCTGGGCACGGGCCACTGCCAGACCGTAGCCCGGCACGATCACCACGGTTTCGGCGTTGCTGAGCACGAAGGCCGCGTCGTCGGCGCTGCCGCTCTTGACATTGCGCTGCACCGCCCCGCCGGCTGCGGCGGTGGTGGCTTCGCCGCCAAAGCCTCCAAGAATCACGTTGAAAAAGCTGCGGTTCATAGCCTTGCACATGATGTAGCTCAGGATGGCCCCGGAGCTTCCCACCAGAGAGCCGGCAATGATCAGCATGCTGTTGTTGAGCGAAAAACCGATGCCGGCGGCCGCCCAACCCGAATAGCTGTTCAGCATGGACACCACCACCGGCATGTCGGCGCCGCCGATTGGGATGATGATGAGCACGCCCATCACGAAGCTCAAGGCCAGCATCGCGAAGAAGGCGGTCCAGTTTTCAGTGAAGGCGAACACCAGGCCCAGGCCTAACGTGGTCAGGCCCAAGACAAGATTGAGCTTGTGCTGACCGGTGAACTGCACCGGTGCGCCCTGGAACAGCCGGAACTTGTACTTGCCGCTGAGCTTGCCGAAGGCAATGACCGAGCCACTGAAGGTGATGGCGCCGATGGCGGCGCCGAGGAACAGTTCCAGCCGGTTGCCGGTGGGGATGGCCGCACCCTTTTCAACGATGCCAAAAGCGTACGGTTCGGCCACGGCGGCCACCGCAATGAACACCGCCGCCAGACCAATCATGCTGTGCATGAAGGCCACCAGTTCAGGCATTTTGGTCATCTCGACCTTGTTGGCCATGTAGGTGCCCAGGCCACCGCCCAGCACCAAGCCGCCCAGCACATAGACCATGCCGAACGACTTGCCACCTGAGATTTCCACGATCAGTGCGCCAGTGGTCAACACGGCAATGGCCATGCCGACCATGCCAAACAGGTTGCCACGGATGGACGTGGTCGGGTGGCTCAGGCCTTTGAGGGCCTGGATGAAACAG
>CAZANT010000405.1:0-2234 GCA_964486575.1 uncultured Burkholderiaceae bacterium
CCTCAGTGGAATCACCTGTCCGGCTCCAGGCTCATACCTCGTTGGACAAGACTAAACCTTGCGGCGTGCGCTCCGGGTGGCTATGCTACAACCCTTTACCTGTGCTAGCTTGTACGGGAGAGGTCGTGCGCTAATTCTGGCGCTTGCTGGGCGATGCCGTTGCAGTCCATACTGGTGATTGTGATGGCGAGCTTTCGAACGTTCAAAGCAATGTTACGGTTTCTTCAGACGGCTCGGTCGTCAATGCGCAGAACGGAACGCCGCTGACAGCAACGAGTCGCTTCCTCACCAGCAGTGGCAACAAAGTCACTGTGGTGCTAGCCGTGTGCTACCACATCCTGCTGAAAGCCAACCATTTCCTGGTCACAAACCCATTGCTGACTTGCGCGCAGGGCGTGGATGCGGCGTCGTAGCTGCCCTCGCCCGTCCAGTTGGGGCAAGCGGGCGGCGGTTGAATAGTGACCCGGGGGCTGCTGGCGCGGCTGCTAGTGCGGTTGTAGTTGGCTTGTCAGTGGCCTCGATCGTCGCGCTTGACCACGTGGTTTCCGAAGATCTCTCGGACAATCGAGCGCGTTTAGCCCTCTTCAGTCAGTTAAGTCCGGCCGGATGACCAATCGCTTATTGTTTTTTTGCGCCCTGCTGATGCTGTTGTTGGCACCGCTTGTGCGGGGCGGCAACCGGCAAGTGGCTCTCGCGGCCCTGCTCGGTCTGGGGCTCATCGTCATTGCGGTCGCGCTGGCTGAGGCCGTGGCCTCGTGGACGCGGCCGGTTGACGGAAGCTCAGCACGTTGGAAGGAGCGTTCGTTCTGGGCAGTTGTGGCTGTGGTGGCGCTATCGCCAGCCTGGCTGGCCGCCATTCAGCTGTGGCCGCTCGCTGCGAATACCTGGGCCTCGATGCCAGGCCGAGCCGCCTACCTGCCGGCACTGCAGTCGTTGGGGGTAGTGCCGCCCCCGGCTCTTCCGCTCAGCCTGAGCCCGCTGGCCACGTCGGCTTCGCTCTGGGCAGGGGTGCCGCTGGTGGCGGCCATGCTCTCGGGTCTGTTGATCCTGCCGCGGCAGGTTCCATGGGTCTTTGGCGCCTTGCTTATGGCGGTGGGCATCCAAGTTCTGATTTCGCTAGTTCAGTACGCACAGGGCCCAGGGTCGTTCTGGTACTTCGACACGGATTATCCAGGGTCTTTCATCGGCACCTTCAATAACCGTAATCACTTGGCCAACCTGCTGGTGCTCAGCATTCCTGCATGGTTTGCCCTGTTGGCCTTCTGGCGGGCCGATGAGCCCGGCGGGGAAGAGCGCGCGCCTGGCTTTGTTATGCCGCTTTGGTACCTTTTCGGGTTCGCGGTGGTGGTGTTGCTGATGGCCACGCAATCGCGTGGTGGCTTGTTGGCCTCCGGCGTCGCACTTTTGCTGTCCATGTTGGTCTATCTGAAGGGTCCGGAACGCCAGTTAAACTGGCCCAACTGGCTGGGCTTGCTGCTTTTGGTACCCATTTTCTTGGCGGTCGGAGTGCTCGTAGTGGGTGAAGATCGCGTCACCGAGCGCTTCGCAGTCGCCACCCTGCGCACGGATGCCGAGTTTCGCGGGCAACTGGCCGCCTCTGCCTTTGAGGCTGCAGCGGTCTTTTGGCCTTGGGGCAGTGGCGCCGGCACCTTTGAGGCGGTGTTCCCCAAGTTTCAGAAGGTTGACACGCCCGGATTCACAGCCTATGCCCACAACGATTATGCCCAATGGCTGATGGAGTTTGGGGCACCCGGGGTCGCCCTAGCGGTGGTTCTGTTGACGCTGGTGGCGATGAGGGCGACTTGGTTATTCATCGATCGCCTGCGATATGGCCGCTGGTGCGGCGCTGAATTGCAACAAGTTTTTTCAGGCGTGAGCGTGCTCGCCCTGATGCTTCATAGTTGGGTGGAGTTCAATCTGCACATTCCCGCGTTGGCGATCACGGCGGCACTGCTGCTGGGCATTTACCTTCGCCCGAAAGAAGCCCGGCGCCGGCGCTGGCCCTGATCTCTCTCAAGAAACAAAAATGTTCGACGGCCTTGTTCATGTTGGCACATTCGTCGGCATGACTGCGAAGCCGAGCGCAGCGGCGCGGCGCTTGAGGGCGGCGATGCTGCGCTGGCGCTGCTGCTCCTCGCGTGCTGCTGGCCCTCAGGCCGCTGCGGCACATCGCCGGGCAGCGCCATCTCGGCCAACAGCTTGTTGACGCTGCGCGACTGTTCCGTCTTGGCGCC
>CAZANT010000406.1:0-2230 GCA_964486575.1 uncultured Burkholderiaceae bacterium
CACCCAACAGGTTGGCAACAATGCCCAGCACCAGCACCACGGCCAGGTTGGTCATCACGAACAGAACGATGCGTTTCATTTTTTCCTTCAAACAGCCGGTGGAGAGGGCTGGTACCGCAACATGGTAGGGGCGACCCTGCAGAAATCAAGGTTAACCCTTGTTTCGCCTACAAAGCGAGCGGTTATTCCGGGAATTCAGTGGGGCGTAGACGCAGAACGGAGTGGCCGGAACACCTTCGGATCGGTGTAAAAACCAGGCGCGCCGTTCGCCGCCCACCAGCCAGGCACGCCAAGCACCGGCAGCGGCGTGAAAGGTTTGGAGGTCAGTTTCGCGGGCGCCAAATCATTGGCCACCCAGGCGTCCAGCGATGCGAGGCTGTCCATGGGCGGGTTGGCCAGGTACACGTGGGCGGTGATGCCCTTGTACGGCGACACCAGCTTCTCCATGAGCGCATGCCCGAACAGCACCAAGCGAGCGTCGGCCCACTCGGCACGCAAGTCAACGAACAACCGGGTCCAGTCCCGTGCACGCAGGGCTTGCCAGACTGCTGGGGGCGCTTGCAGGAAGGCGGCGTTCTCATCAAATACCGTCAATGCGTCGCGAACCGGGCCGCGCAGCGGCTGAACGCCGACCCGGGCGATCTCGGCCGCCTGCAGTGCGTTGAGCCGCGCCTTGGTTTCTGGGAAGTGCAGCCAGCAAAGCCCGTTGAAAAAGTCGTGCAGGTTGTTGCGGGTGGGGCACTGTCGGTGGGCAAAAACAAAGCCCTCGTACGGCTCACCGTCCGGCAAGTCGGCCTGCGGTACAAAACACACGGGCGACAGACCGCAACGGTTCAATGCGTCGTGCAAAGGCAGACCCTCGCCTGCCCTCTGTGCCACCGACTTCCCCTGTGTTCTGAATGGAGTAAGCCAGGGGACTTGCCAGTCGATGTCGTTTAAACCAACCGCCATGGAAGCGCTTCGCCCGACCGCAGTGGCTTGAGTTCGGCGTCGCCAAACGCAAAACTCGCAGGCGGCGTCCAGACCTCGCGCTTCAGCGTCACGGTGCCCAGGTTGCGGGGCAGGCCGTAGAAGTCGGCGCCGTTGAAGCTGGCGAAAGCCTCCAGCTGCGCCAGCGCACCGGCGGCGTCGAAGGCTTCGGCATAGAGCTCCATGGCCGCATGGGCGGTGTAGCAACCGGCACAGCCACTGGCGTGCTCTTTCAAATGGGCGGCATGGGGCGCGCTGTCGGTGCCAAGAAAGAAGCGTGTACCACCGCTGGTGGCGGCCTTGACCAGCGCCAGCCGGTGGGTTTCGCGTTTGAGCACCGGCAGGCAGTAGTAATGCGGGCGGATTCCGCCGGTGAAAATGGCGTTGCGGTTGTACAGCAGGTGGTGGGCGGTGATGGTGGCTGCGGTGAAGCGGTCCGCCTCGGTGACGTACTGGGCCGCTTCCTGGGTGGTGATGTGCTCGAAAACGATCTTCAGTTCTGGAAAGTCGCGCCGCAGGGGCATCAGCTGGGTCTCAATGAACACGGCTTCCCGGTCAAATAAATCGATGTCGGGCGACGTAACTTCACCGTGCACCAGCAGCAGCAGGCCCTCGCGCTGCATTGCCTCCAAGGTCTTGTAAGTCTTTCGCAGGTCGGTCACGCCGGCATCGCTGTTGGTGGTGGCGCCGGCCGGGTAGAGCTTGGCGGCAACCACACCCGCGTCCTTGGCACGGCGAATTTCGTCGGCTGGCAGGTTGTCTGTGAGGTAGAGCGTCATCAGCGGCTCGAATGCCACGCCGTCTGGCACGGCCGCAGCAATCCGGTCACGGTAAGCCACTGCCTGCGCAGCGGTGGTCACCGGCGGCCGCAGGTTGGGCATGATGACGGCGCGGCCAAATTGGGCGGCGGTGTGCGGTACCACGGTGTGCAATGCAGCACCGTCGCGCACGTGCAGGTGCCAGTCGTCGGGGCGGGTGATGGTGATCGAAGAAGTCATGGGTGTATTGTCCCAAATGGCACGTGCCAACGAAAAAGGCACCCGAAGGTGCCTTGGCATGGCTGCAGGCCGCAATCAATGCTGCAGGATTTTGTTGAGGAAGTCCTTGGTGCGCGGTTGCCGCGCGTCGGGATTGCCAAAGAAGTCTTCTTTGGAGCAGTCTTCCAGAATCTTGCCCCCCACGTCAATGAAGATCACTCGGTTGGCGACCTTGCGGGCAAACCCCATTTCGTGGGTCACCACCATCATGGTCATGCCCTCTT
>CAZANT010000407.1:0-2223 GCA_964486575.1 uncultured Burkholderiaceae bacterium
GGTCGGGTGGCTCAGGCCTTTGAGGGCCTGGATGAAACAGACGGACGCGACCAGGTACAGCAGCGTGACGAGGTTCATGCTCATTTGTGGGCTCCTTCAGCGGCGGGGGCCTTCTTCTCTTTTTTCTTGAACATTTCCAGCATCCGGCGCGTGACCAGGAAGCCACCAAACACGTTCACCGCGGCCAGCGCCACAGCCAAGACACCCATGGTCTTGCCCAGCGGGGTTTCCGTCAGGGCCGCAGCCAGCATGGCGCCGACGATGACAATCGCCGAAATCGCGTTGGTCACCGCCATCAGCGGGGTGTGCAAAGCCGGGGTCACAGTCCAGACCACGTGGTAGCCCACGTAGATGGCCAGCACAAAAATGATGAGGTTGAGGATGGTGGGGGATACAGCGTCCATGTTCTTCTCCTTGGGGCGGTGCCGGTTATTTTTTGGTCACTGCGCCATCGCGTGTCATCAGGCAGGCGGCCACGATGTCATCTTCCAAATTGATGTGCAGCGTGCCTTCTTTGGTCACGATCAACTTCAAGAAGTCCAGCACGTTGCGTGCGTAAAGCGACGATGAGTCCGCTGCCACCAAGGCGGGCAGGTTGGTTTCACCGACCAGCGTCACGCCGTGTTTCACCACGGTCTTGCCAGCTTCGGTCAGCGGGCAGTTGCCACCCACCCCGTCGGCGGCCTTGCCTGCGGCAATGTCCACAATCACCGAGCCGGGTTTCATGGCTTTCACCATGTCTTCGGTCACCAGAACCGGCGCGGCACGGCCGGGAATGAGCGCAGTGCTGATCACCACGTCGGCCTGGGCCACCCGCTTGGCAACCTCAACTTTTTGCCGGTCAAGCCAACTCTGGGGCATGGGCTTGGCATAACCGCCCACGCCCACCGCGGCTTCGCGCTCCTCGTCGGTTTCGTACGGCACGTCAATGAACTTGGCACCGAGTGATTCGACCTGTTCTTTCACGCTGGGGCGCACGTCCGAGGCCTCAATCACCGCGCCCAGCCGTTTGGCGGTGGCAATGGCTTGGAGACCGGCCACGCCAACACCCAGGATCACCACGCGGGCGGCCTTCACTGTTCCGGCGGCGGTCATCAGCATCGGGAAGAACCGTTGGTACTTGTCGGCCGCGACCATCACCGCTTTGTAGCCCGCGATGTTGGCCTGGCTGGACAGCACGTCCATGCTTTGCGCGCGGGTGGTGCGGGGCGCGGCTTCAAGTGCGAATCCGGTCAGCCCGGCCGCGGCGATGCGTTGCAGCCCAGCGGCGTCAAACGGGTTGAGCATGCCGACCACAGTGGCCCCGGATTTCATGGCCGCCAATTCATTGTCAAAGGGCGCGCGGACCTTCAGCACCAGATCGCAACCGAGTGCGCCGGCCGCGTCGGTGATTTCCACGCCGACGGCGGCGTAAGCCGCATCGGGCGCACTGGACGCCACCCCGGCGCCCGACTGCAGGCGAATGGTGTGCCCTTGTGCTGTGAGTTTTTTTGCGGTCTCCGGTGTGACCGCAACCCGGGTCTCGCCAACGGCCGTTTCGGCCGGTACGCCAATGAGCATGGACGCCTCTTTTTTATGGTGAATGACAAGTCAGATGCCCGCAAAGGCGGACAGGTCTCTGGTGCAGGCAGCACGCGCCGGATGCACACTAAATGTTACTGACCCTGAGCTTACATGACTTTTTGACGCATTTTAGACGCCGCATGAGCACGGTCGGCTTGCCAGGCACGCTCGATAATGCCGCATGCACACACGATGGAAACCCAGCGTCACGGTCGCTGCCGTGATCGAGCGCGGGGGCCGCTACCTGTTGGTGGAGGAGCACACGCCCGAGGGCCTGAGGCTGAACAACCCGGCCGGCCACCTCGACCCCGGCGAGTCGCCGGCCGACGGCTGCGCCCGCGAGGCGCTGGAAGAAACCACCCACCGTTTTGTGCCCACGGCCCTGGTGGGGGTGTACCTGTCGCGCTTCCAGCGGCCCGCCACCGGTGAAGACATCACCTACCTGCGCTTCGCGTTTTGCGGCGAGCTGGGCGACGTGGTTCCGGGTCGCATGCTGGACGACGGCATTGTTCGCACCCTGTGGCTCACGCCCGACGAGGTGCGCACCAGCGTGGCGCGCCACCGCAGCCCGCTGGTGCTGCGCTGCATGGAAGACCACCTGGCGGGGCGGCGCTTTCCGCTGGACACCGTGACCACCGACCCGAGCGTCGGCACCGCGCC
>CAZANT010000408.1:0-2191 GCA_964486575.1 uncultured Burkholderiaceae bacterium
CAAGTGGTTCCTGCAACCCACCCCACCCACCGGCGCGACCGTGGGTTTGGCCATGAGCGACAACCTGAAGGACGCGCTGAAAAACCCGAACAGCAAACCGGCTGAAGACTATGCCGCCAAGTAAGCACCGCAGGTACGCGAACTGACGGTACCGACCCGCCCTGACACGCCATCCGGGCGGGTTTTTTTTGAGCGAAATGCACATTGGCGCACCGGGCACTTCAACAATAACCACAAGGGAGAGCGTTCATGACGTGGGATTGGCAGGTATTTTTTCTCGACCCGGGCGGCAAAGACCCGACCTACTGGCAATGGATGGTGTCGGCGTGGGGTTGGACACTGTCGGTCGCACTGCTGGCGCTGGTCATCGCTGTGGCCGTGGGCTCGTTGATGGGCATCCTGCGAACGGTGCCGAACAAGTGGCTGGTTTTGTTGGGTAACAGCTGGACCGAACTGTTCCGCAATATTCCCTTGCTGGTGCAGATCATCCTCTGGTACCACGTGATTCCCGGCATCTTCAATTCCTTGCAGCAGGTGCCCAGCTTTGTACTTGTCGTCTTTGCGCTGGGCTTCTTCACGTCTGCCCGGGTCTCGGAGCAGGTCAAGGCTGGCATCCAGAGCCTGCCGCGCGGACAGCGTTATGCTGGCTTGGCGGTCGGTTTCACTCTGCCGCAAACTTACCGCCATGTGTTGTTGCCCATGGCCTTTCGCATCGTCTTGCCACCGCTCACGAGCGAAAGCATGAACATCGTCAAGAACTCGTCCGTGGCTTTTGCGGTGTCCGTCACTGAGCTGACGATGTTCGCGATGCAGGCCCAGGAAGAAACCTCGCGCGGTGTCGAGATTTACCTGGCCGTGACCGCGCTGTATTTTGTGTCGGCCTTTGCAATCAACCGGATCTTGCTGTTCGTCGAAGGCCGCGTGCAGATTCCTGGCCACACCACGGGGAAGAAATGACATGAATTTCGACTTCTCGTTCGTCACCTGGGACGTTATCTCGGGCTTTGTCCTGAAGGGACTGTTCTTTTCGCTTCAGCTCACGCTGATCGCCACGGTGGGCGGTATCGCCCTCGGCACTGTGCTGGCGCTGATGCGGCTGTCGGGCAAGAAATGGTTGGTATTGCCGGCCGCCTTCTACGTCAACACGCTGCGCTCCATTCCGCTGGTGATGGTGATCCTGTGGTTCTTTCTGCTGATCCCGCTGCTGGTCGGCCGGCCCATGGGGGCGGAGCTGTCGGCCATCATCACCTTCACGGTGTTTGAGGCCGCCTACTTCTCGGAGATCATGCGCGCTGGCATTCAGAGCGTGCCCCGGGGCCAAGTCAACGCTGGTTATGCGGTGGGCATGACCTATGCACAGAGCATGAAGCTGGTGGTGTTACCGCAGGCCTTCCGCAACATGCTGCCGGTGCTGATGACGCAAACCATCATCCTTTTCCAGGACACCTCTTTGGTCTACGCCATCGGCGCCTATGACCTGCTCAAGGGTTTTGAGGTGGCTGGTAAAAACTTCAACCGGCCGATTGAGACCTACCTCATGGCTGCCCTGGTTTATTTCGTGATCTGTTTCAGCCTGTCGATGTTGGTCCGTCGGCTCCAGAACAAGATCGCCATCATTCGCTGAGGAACTCCCATGATTGAAATCAAGAACGTCTCCAAATGGTATGGCCCTGTCCAGGTTCTCAACGAGTGCTCGGTCAACATCAACAAGGGCGACGTGGTGGTGGTCTGTGGACCGTCGGGCTCAGGAAAGTCCACCCTGATCAAAACCGTTAACGCGCTCGAGCCATTTCAAAAGGGTGAAATCACGGTCGACGGGATTCCCCTGCACGACCCCAAGACCGATTTGCCCAAGCTGCGCAGCCGGGTTGGCATGGTGTTTCAGCACTTCGAGCTGTTTCCGCACTTGAGCGTGACGGAAAATCTGACCATTGCCCAGATCAAGGTGCTGGGCCGCAGCCCTGAAGAAGCCAAAACCCGTGGATTGAAGATGCTGGACCGGGTGGGCTTGATGCTGCACAAAGACAAGTTCCCCGGCCAGTTGTCCGGCGGTCAGCAGCAGCGGGTGGCGATTGCGCGCGCGCTGAGCATGGACCCGATCGTGATGCTGTTCGATGAACCGACCTCGGCACTGGACCCTGAAATGGTCGGCGAGGTGCTGGACGTGATGGTGACGCTCGCCAAAGAGGGC
>CAZANT010000409.1:0-2188 GCA_964486575.1 uncultured Burkholderiaceae bacterium
CCCTGGTGGTGGTGGAGCACGACGAAGACACCATCCGCCGTGCGGACCACATCATTGACATCGGCCCCAGCGCGGGCAAACGCGGTGGGCGGCTGGTGGCGCAGGGCAGTGTGAGCGACATCTCCAGCGCCGAAGACTCGGTGACCGGCCGCTACCTGCTGCATGCGATGAAGCACCCGTTGCAGCTGCGGCGCTTGGTGGACGGCACAAGCGCTGTGGCGTCTCCCCCACCAGTCCGCGTCACCGCGCCTGCTGAAAAGCTCACGGCTGCTGCCAAAAAGCGACTGGCCAAAGCCGCCGAGGCGGCGGTACCTGAGGAAGAGCCACAGCACTGGCTCACCGTGACCGGTGCCCACCTGCACAACCTGCAACAGGTGAACGCCGCCATTCCGCTCAAGCGGTTGGTGGCGGTCACCGGGGTGTCGGGTTCGGGGAAGTCCACCCTGGCGCGCGACGTGTTGCTGGCCAATGTGCAGGCCGCCGTGGCCCGCCAGGGCAGCCGGGCCACCCGCGACCTGCCCAATGCCTGGACCGGGTGTGCTTCGGTGGACGGATGGCACAGCATCGACCGGGTGCTCGAGGTGGACCAAACGCCCATCGGCAAAACACCGCGCAGTTGTCCGGCCACCTACATCGGTTTTTGGGACACCATCCGCAAGCTGTTTGCCGACACGCTGGAAGCGCGTGCGCGCGGCTACGCCGCCAACCGCTTCAGTTTCAACACCGGCGAAGGCCGCTGCCCCACCTGCGAAGGCCAGGGCGTGCGGACCATCGAAATGAGCTTTCTGCCCGATGTGAAGGTGCTGTGTGAAAGCTGCCATGGCGCGCGCTTCAACCCCGAGACGCTGGCAGTCACCTGGCGCGGCAAGAGCATTGGCGACGTGTTGCAGATGGAGGTGGACGAGGCGGTGGATTTCTTCGCGGCCATGCCCAGCATTGGGCACCCGCTGCAGCTGCTCAAAGACGTGGGCCTGGGCTACCTGACCATTGGCCAGCCGTCGCCCACGCTGTCGGGTGGTGAGGCGCAGCGAATCAAGCTGGTGACCGAACTCAGCAAGGTGCGCGACGACCTTACCCGGCGCGGACAGAAGCCACAGCACACCCTGTACGTGCTGGACGAACCCACGGTGGGCCTTCACATGGCCGACGTGGCCAAGCTGATTCGCGTGCTGCACCGCCTGGTGGACGGCGGCCAGAGCGTGGTGGTGATCGAACACGACCTCGACGTGATCGCCGAGGCCGACTGGGTGATCGACCTTGGGCCTGACGGTGGCAGCGCGGGCGGCACCATTGTTGCCGCCGCCACGCCGGAAGACGTGGTGCGGCTCGGCACGCCCACGGGCATGGCGCTGGGGCCGGTGCTGGCGAGGGTGTGAGCCCGGTCAGCGGGTCGTGGTGGCGCCCAGGCGACAGCCTGTAAGGGCTTTCCTGATTGTTTTTGGCCTCGAGCCCCAGTTAAATCTGGTGTATCAGCTATCAAATCAGGAGCAAATCATGCGCCGTCGCCAACTCGTTCAACTCGCAGGTGCCACGCTCGTCGGGTCCGCTTTCGGCCTGCAAGCCCAAACGGATGCTTTTCCGGCCAAGCCGATCAAGCTGGTGATTGCCTTTCCGGCCGGTGGGCCAACCGACATCACCATGCGCGCCCTGGCTGACAACGCTTCCAAAATTCTGGGCCAGCCGGTGGTGGTGGAGAACAAGCCGGGCGCGGGCGGCACCTTGCCGGCCCAGGGCCTGCAAACCGCGCCGGCCGACGGCTACACCTTGGCACAAATTCCGCTTGGCGTGTTCCGTCTGCCCTACACCACCAAGATCAGCTGGGACCCGGTCAAAGACATCAGCTACGTACTGAACGTCACCGGCTACGCATTTGGTCTGGTGGTGCCAGCCGACTCCCAACTCAAAACCTGGACCCATTTTGTGGCCTGGGCCAAGGCCAACCCTGGCAAGCTGAGCTATGGCTCCACCGGTACGCTGACCAGCCCGCACCTGACCATGGAGCTGGTGGCACAAAAGCTGGGGCTGGAATTGCTGCATGTGCCGTACAAGGGCAGCGCCGACCTGATGCAGGCGGTGCTGGGGGGGCACGTGATGGCCGCGTCCGACTCCACCGGTTTTGCGCCGCAGGTCGAAGCTGGCAAGCTTCGGGTGCTGAACACCTGGGGTGCCGAGCGCCTGGCCAAGTTCC
>CAZANT010000410.1:0-2183 GCA_964486575.1 uncultured Burkholderiaceae bacterium
TCCGCGGCGCTGCTTTCCGTGTTGTTGTGTGCCGTGGCAGGGATTCAGTGGGTGACCGGCCTTGTTCCTTGGAAGGGGCAGGTGCTGGTGGCTGTGCTTTACGGTTTTCTGGTTCTCGTGTTCATCCAATGGGGTTGGCAAGAGGCCGTTCGGCCTCAAACACCCTCGGGTCCGCGAGGCGCCGTCGGTGAGTGGCTAGCATGGATACTGGTCTTCGGGGGCATTTCGTCAGTGGCGATTGCCTTCGCTCAGGTCCTCGAACTCTGGGAAGATGTTTCGTTCATCACCCGCCAAGCCTATGTTCGCCGCCCAGGCGGAAACCTGGGCCAACCTAACCATCTCGCCACACTTCTCGTGATGGCAATGGGTGCCGTGCTGTTTCTTCGCGTTCAACGAAGGCTGGGGGGATTCACTGCGCTGCTGGCCCTTTTGTTTTTGGTGGTTGGCGTTTCCCTCACAGAATCCAGGACGGGACTGCTCGCAGCACTGGTCTTGTGTTTGTTCTGGGCTTGGAAGCGCCCGGATGTCGCTCAGGGATTGTCCCGTGCATTCGCCGGGATCATCGGCGCAGCCCTTGTGGTGATGTTCCTCGCATGGCCCATGCTGTTTCGGGCTTGGGCGGGGGGTCTGCCCAGCGGCGAGACGGCGGTGGAGCGCATTGGCTCCAGCGGTTCCGACCCTCGGGTGGTGTTGTGGCAACAAGTGTTCGAGGCGACGTTGCTCAAGCCCTGGACCGGTTGGGGCTTCCGCAACACGGCCGAGGCCCATAACGCGATTTCGCATGCCGATGTCACCACACTGCCCATCACTTACAGCCACAACCTGTTGCTTGACCTCGCTGTGTGGTTCGGGTGGCCGATTGCCCTTGCAGTGGCGGTGGTCCTGATCGTCTGGGGATGCAGACGTTTCATGCGGGTTCAAAGAGAGCCTCTGGCCTGGTTTGGATTTTCACTGATCCTGGCGCTGGGCATCCACAGCCTGCTTGAGTTTCCGTTTGCTTACGCGTACCTGTTGATGCCCGCCATGGTGGGGGTCGGCTGGATCGAAGGCTCGCTGCGGCCTGAACAGGCAACCCTGACCATCCGAAAGAGGTGGTTGCTGCCGCCGCTGTTGGTGGTCGGCGCTCTGGCACTCTGGTCCGCGGTCGACTACCTGCGCGTCGAAGAGGATTTCCGTGTAGCCCGCTTCCAGATGTTGCGAATCGGTCCGCCACCCGAGACGCCACCACCGCAGATCCTGCTGCTGGATCAGTTGGGTGACATGGTGGCCTCTACAAGGGTGCCACTGAGCCCCGGCCTGAACCGTGCCCAGATGGACCTTCTTCGCAAGGCGGCAGTGCACAATCCGTGGTCAGGCAGCCAGTACCGCTACGCCACAGCGCTCGCGTTGAATGGTCAACCCGAAGAGGCCCGTCGGCAAATGCAGGTGCTGCGTGCACAACATGGCTTCAGGGTGTACAGGGTGCTGGCAGAGCAATTGGAAAAGGACTTGGCCACCCGCGGATGGCCTGCGTTGGAATTGTCCTTGGAGAAACCTCGATGAGTTCGGTGCTTACCGCCAGGATGAGGGCCGCTGCCGTTGCGGCCGGGATTCATTTCGGGTTGTCCGTGCTGGTCGCCTCAGCCGCTGCACTGCTGGTGTGGGGTGTTTGGTATCCGCACCCTTTCGATCAACTGTCCGGTGGCCGAGAACTTTTTCTCTTGGTCGTCGCGGTCGATGTCGTTTGCGGTCCGGTCCTGACTTTGGTCGTCTATGACCGCTTGAAGCCGAAGTCCGAGTTGATTCGTGACCTGTCTCTCATCGGCGTCATTCAACTGGGCGCCTTGGGCTACGGCCTCTGGACGGTCGCCGAGGCGAGGCCCCTGTTCCTTGTGCATGAAGTGGAGCGGTTTCGTGTCATCGCCAAGGCGGACTATCTGGGCGCCGATGTCGGTGGCTCCATCGCGGCCCTGCCGGCCGGGATGCGCCCCAGTCTGCTTGGCGGACCGGTCCTCGTGGGCGCGCGTCCCCCTGAAGACCCCAAAACGCGGAATGAGGTGCTCATGGAAGCATTGGGTGGCGGCAGAGACTTCGTTCAGCGGCCTGAGTATTACGTGCCTTACGACGCGGACTATGGCCGAGAGGCTACCGCCCGTGCCAAGCCATTGAAGTTGTTTGCCGACCGGTTTCCCGATCGGCGACCA